>DASTLD010000636.1:0-2443 GCA_035715345.1 Longimicrobium sp. | reverse complement strand
GGTCAGTTGCCCGTGGCGGTGCGCTGCTGCTGCGCGCGGGGGCCGGCGTTCTTCACGTGCTTGTCCATCCAGGCCACCATCTCCGCCAGCGTGTGCAGCACCGACTCGCGCGCGCGGTAGCCGTGCGCCTCCAGCGGCAGCACCACGTAGCGCACCGTGGCGCCGTGCCCCTTGAGCGCCGCGTAGAAGCGCTCGCTCTGCATGGGGAAGGTGCCGCTGTTGTCGTCCGCCGCGCCGTGGATCAGCAGGATGGGCTCCTTGATCTGGTGCGCGTAGGTGAACGGGCTCATGCGCGTGTACGTCTCCGTCGCGTCCCAGTACGTCCGCTGCTCCGCCTGGAAGCCGAAGGGCGTCAGCGTGCGGTTGTACGCGCCCGACCGGGCGATGCCGGCGCGGAACAGGTCGCTGTGCGCCAGCAGGTTGGCCGTCATGAACGCGCCGTAGCTGTGCCCGCCCACGCCGATGCGGTCCCGGTCCGCCACGCCCATCTCCACCACCTTGTCCACCGCCGCCTGCGCGCTGGAGACGAGCTGCTCGACGTAGGTGTCGTTCGGCTCCGCGCCGCCCGCGCCCACGATGGGCATGGTGGGGTTGTCCAGGATGGCGTACCCCTGCGTGAGCAGGAACAGGTGGCTGATGCCCCCCGGCCGCGAGAAGCGGTTGGGCGAGTCCTGCACCTGGCTGGCCGCCGCCGCGTCCCGGAACTCCTGCGGATACGCCCACATCAGCATGGGCAGCCGCCCGTCGCGCCGGGGATCGTAGTTGGGCGGCAGGTACAGCGTCGCGGAGAGCTTGACCCCGTCCGCCCGGTCGTAGGTGATGAGCTGCCGCTGGATGCCCGCGAGCTGCGGCGCGGGGTCGGGGAAGTTCGTGATCTGCCGCGCCTGCCCCCGCGGCAGCGTGCGCACGAAGTAGTTGGGCGGGTCGGTCACCGTCTCGCGGCGGGTCAGGATGCGGCTGCCGTTGCGCTCCAGCACCGTCACCACCTGCTCGAAGTACGGGTCCTCCGCCCGCCACAGCCGCCGCGTCTGCCCGGAGCCCACGTCCATCACGTCCAGGAACGGGTAGTTGCCGCGCGGCGAGGCGCCCACCGACGACAGGTACACGCCGCGCCCGTCGTCCGTGAACATCACCACGCTGTGCCCCGACGGCGTGGTGGTGAAGATGGGCGAGCCCGGGTCCGAGTAGATGTCCTGGTAGCTGCGGTCCGAGAGCAGGCGCGGCGCCGCGGAGGGATTGGACGGGTCGACCGCGAAACGCTTCTCCCAGCGCGTGTTCCACCAGCGCGAGGTCACGAAGGCCAGGTCCCCGCGCCCCCAGGCGATGCCGGCGTAGCGGTGCTCCAGGTCGATCAGCTTCCGCGGCTGCGCGGTGAACGGCGCGTCCAGCAGGAACACGCGGTCGCGCACCGCCGCCTCGCGGCGCGGGTCGCCGCCGTCCTGCGCCTCCACCCAGGCCAGCGTGGCCGGCGCGTCCGACCGCCACTGCACCCCGCGCGGGCCGGTGGGCACCGCGTCGAACGCCGGCGGCAGGTTGTCCGTCAGCGGGATGTCCGCCACCACCTTGACCACGTTGCCCTGCAGGTCCAGCACGCTGGTCTCTTGCGGGAAGTTGAAGGCAGGCACGTTGTAGCTGTACGGCCGCTTGATGCGCGTCACCAGCACGTACCGGCCGTCGGGCGACACGCCGAAGCCGGAGACGACGCCCGGCCGCCCCAGCGGCGTGCCCGCGCCGCCCGCGACGGGCACCCGCACCAGCTGGCTGGTGAAGTAGTGCTCGTACAGCGCCTCGTCGTGCGGGCCGGCCAGCAGGTCCTGGTAGGTGCGCACCGGGGCGGCGCGGCCCTGGTTCTCCTGGATGACCGGCGCGCCGGGGACGTTGCTGGCCTCCGGCACCGCGCCCCGGCCGGCGGGGACGCGCGCCACGATGAAGCCGGAGTTGTCCGGCAGCCAGCGGAAGGGCGAGGTGGCCGTGGCGTTCAGCTCCGGCCCGGTGACCCGGGTGGCGCGGGCCGTGGCCACGTCCGCCACCCACAGCTCCAGCCCGCCCTGCGCCGCGTTGGCGAAGGCCAGCTTGGTCCCGTCCGGCGACCACGCCGCGTAGGCGATGCGCGCCCCCGCGGGGAGCTGCACCGGGCGCTGCGCGTTCGTGGCGATGTCCTGGAAGGCCAGGCTGTTGGACCACGCCGTGCGCCCCACCGCGGGCCCGTTCAGCCGCGGGCTGATGCGGTACCCCGCCAGGCGCAGCTCCGGCTCCGCCAGCTCGGCCAGCGGCGGCATGTCCTCGCGCCCCAGAAGGGCGATGGTGCGGCGGTCGCGGCCCACCAGCACGCCGGGCGTGGGGGGCGTGGACAGGATCTGCGGGATGGGCGCGGGCGGCGTCAGGTAGCCGCCGTCCTGCGCGGCTGCGGGCGCGGCCGCGGCCAGCAGCACCGCGGCGAGCG
>DASTLD010000635.1:0-6441 GCA_035715345.1 Longimicrobium sp. | reverse complement strand
GTCGCGACGTCGCTGCTGGGCATGATCGCCTTCTTCGTGCTGCTGTTCCTGGCGGCGCTGATCTTCGGGAGCATGATCACCGGCTCGGGCAGCGCGCTCTTTGCCGGCCTGATGATGGCGCTCACCATGGGCGCCGGCATGTCGTTCATGTGGTGCACGCTGGCGTACGAGACGTCGCAGGCCTACACCACCGGCCAGACCTCGATCGCCGACGGGCTGGAGGACGGCGGCCGCGGCACCTTCTCCGCGCTGGGCGCCGCGGTCATCGGCTTCATCGGCTTCGCGGTGGTGCTGGTGGCCTACACCTTCCTGGCCGGCGCCGTCGGCGAGGCGGTGGACGGCATGGGGAGCGGCCTGCTGAGCACCCTGTTCGCACTGGTGATCGTGCTGGGGATGCTGGTGCTCTACCTGGTGGCCGGCGCGCTGATGTTCGCCATGGTGCCGGCCGCCGTGGTGGAGGAGCGCGGGGCGTTCGGCGCGCTGCTGCGCTCCGTGGAGCTGGCGCGCGGCGCCGTCTGGCGCATCGCCGGGCTGCTGGTGGTGACCTTCATCATCTGCTACCTGCCCATGATCGCCGTGCTCAAGATCACCGGCACCATGTCGACGTTCGGGAACGCGCAGGCCCTGCTGCTGATGAACCCGCGCACGCTGCTGCTGCAGCAGCTCCTGAACTTCGCGGTGTTCACGCTGACCACGCCGTTCCTGGTGTCCGCGCTGGTGCTGCAGTACTACGACCGCCGCGTGCGGACGGAGGCGCTGGACGTGCAGATGGCCACCGAGCAGCTCGCCGTCGCCGGCTGAGCGCGCCATGGCGGCGGCGCCCCCGGACCCGTTCCGGGGGCGCCGCCGCGTCTTCCCCGCCCGCGATTTGACCCCGCCCGCACGCGCGCGTAGCTTGCCCGTCCCGCTGCCGCGCGGGGCCGCCGCCCCGCCGCCCGCTCCCGTCCACCGCCCCATGCCGCCGACCGCCCCCCCGCCCGCCGCCGCGCGGGCGCGCCGCCGCGCGTGATGCAGGCCGCGCTCCCCACGCCGGAGCAGGTGCGCGCCGCCGTGGAGCGCGCCTATGCCCGCCCCGCGCTGGCGCCGGCGGAGCCGGGCTTCTTCGACCGGATGTGGGAGGCCGTCGAGCGCTTCTTCCGCGATCTGTTCGGCGGCGGCACCCCCGCCGGGGCCGGCGACGCCTTCGAGAAGTTCCTGATGGTGCTGCTGGTGGTGGCCGCGGTGGCCATCATCGCCTTCTTCGTGATGCACGTGGTGGGCGGCCTGCGCGACCCGGACGCGCGCGAGCTGCGCGCCGGCGGGTCCGCGCGCCCGGACCGCCCCCGCACCGCGGACGAGTGGGAGGCGGAGGCCCGCCGCGCCGCCGCCGCCGGGCGCCTGCGCGAGGCCGCGGTGGCGCTGTACCAGGCGCTGCTGCTGCGGCTGGAGGCGGCGGGCGCGGTGCGCTACGACCCCGCCAAGACCCCCGGCGAGTACCGCCGCGAGGCCCGCGCGCACCCGCAGGCGCGCGCGCTGGGCGGCTTCCTGCGCCTGTTCGAGCCGGTGGCCTTCGGCGGGCGCGCGCTGGACGCGGCCGGCTGGGAGCGGCTGCGCGCCGCCGCCGCGGAGGGGGGCGCCCGTGCCTGACCGCCGCAACACCGTGCTGATGGCGGCGCTGGCCCTGGTGCTGGTGCTGCTGGCCGGGCTGGTGGGGCGGTCCGGCCGCGGCGGCCGCTCGCCGTCGTACGACCCGCGCGCCTCCACCTACGTCAGCGCGGACCAGGGCCTGCTGGCGCTGTACTGGACGCTGGACGGCCTGCGCATCCCGGTGCGGCGCACGCACGGCGCCTTCGAGACGGGCCGCACCGTGCGCGGCGCCGTGGTGCTGATGGCGCCGATCGACGGGCCCACGCCGGAGGAGGCGCACCGGCTGGCGGAGCACGTGCGCGGCGGCGGCACGCTGGTGTTCGCGCCGCCGGAGTGGATGGGCGACACGCCGCTGGGCGACACGCTGGGCCTGGAGGTGGACTGGGGCGAGCGCCGCATGGGAGCGTCCGCGCGCGACACCCTGGCGGCCGCGGCGGCGCGCCCGCACGCGTGGACGCGGGGGGTGGCGGCGGTCAGCGGCTTCCGCCGCACCTTCGCGGACGACTCGCCCGCGCTGGCCGGCGCCACGCCGCTGCTGGCGGTGGACGGGGATCCCGCGGCCGTCACCTTTCCCCTGGGCCGCGGCACCGTGGTGGCCTTCGCGGAGGCGCGGCCGTTCGGCAACGCGCGGCTGCGCACCAGCGGCGGCGCGGTGCTGTTCGCGCGCATGGCGGCGGACCTGGCCGCACGCGGCGACACGCTGGGCTTTTCCGAGTACCACCAGGGCTTCCAGGGCGAGGGACGGCTGTGGGGCGCCACGGGCGAGTTCTTCCGCCGCCACCCGCTGGGGAACGCGCTGGCGCAGGTGGGGCTGGCGGCGGCGCTGCTGCTGCTGGTGGGCGCGCGGCGCTTCGGCGCGCCGCTGCCGCCGCCGCCCGCGCGGCGCAGGTCGCCGCTGGAGCACGTGGAGGCGCTGGCGGGGGCGTACCGGCAGGCGGGCGCCCGGCGCACCGCCCGCCGGCTGCTGCTGGCGGGGCTGGCGCGGCGGCTGGGTCGGCGCGCCCCCGCGGACGAGGCCGCCGCGGCGCAGATGCTGGACCGGCTGGCGCGGCAGAGCCCGGTGGGGCGCGACGCGGCGGCGGAGCTGAAACGGACCTGGGAGCGCGGGCAGGCCGCCGACCTGGCGGCGCTGGCCCGCGGCGTGGACAACCTGCTGGAAGAGGTCAGGCGAGCGTGAGCACGGAACATCCGGAAGCGGCGGCGGCGCCGGCGGCAGCCCCCGCGGGCGCCGACACGGCGGGGGGCAGGGTGCAGCAGGTCCTGGAGCAGCTCGGCGGCGTGGTGCTGGGCCAGGACCAGGTGCTGCGGCAGATGATGGTGGCGCTGCTGGCGGGCGGGCACGCGCTGCTGGAGGGGGTGCCGGGCACGGCCAAGACGCTGGCCATCCGCTCCCTGGCGCTGGCGCTGGACCTGCGCTTCGGGCGCGTGCAGTTCACCCCGGACCTGATGCCGACGGACCTGATCGGCGTCAACGTGCTGGACGAGCTCAAGCGCGACTTCGCCTTCCACCCCGGCCCGGTGTTCACGGACCTGCTGCTGGCGGACGAGATCAACCGCGCGCCGGCCAAGACGCAGGCCGCGCTGCTGGAGGCCATGCAGGAAAAGCAGGTGACGGTGGACGGGCGCACCCGGCCGCTGCCCGTGGGCTTCACCGTGTTCGCCTCGCAGAACCCGGTGGAGTACGAGGGCACCTATCCCCTGCCGGAGGCGCAGCTCGACCGCTTCCTGCTCAAGATCGTGGTGGGCTACCCCGGCGCGGAGGCGGAGCGCGCCATCCTGGACCGCTACGTGGGCGGCTTCTCCGCGGACCGCGCGGACACCTACGGCATCCGTCCCGTGCTGGGCGGCGGCGAGCTGACGGCGCTGCGCCAGGCGGTGGCCGCCGTGCACGTGGAGCCCAACGTGCGCGACTACATCACCCGCATCGTCCGCGCGACCCGCGAGGAGCCCAGCTTTGCGCTCGGCGCCAGCCCGCGCGCCGGCGTGGCGCTGTTCCTGGCCGCGCGCGCGGAGGCCTTCCTCTCCGAGCGCGACTTCGTGACGCCGGACGACGTCAAGACGCTGGCCGCGCCGGTGCTGCGCCACCGCGTGGTGCTGACGCCGGAGGCGGAGGTGGAGGGGCAGACGGTGGACGAGCGGCTGGCGGGGATGCTGAACACGCTGCCCGCCCCGCGGTGAGCCCGCCCCCCGCCGCCGCGCGCCGTCCCGCCGGCCGCCCCGCGCCTTCCCCCGCCCCGGCGGCGGAGAAGCAGCGCGGCTCCCGCCTGCCCCCCGCCAACCTGCTGCCCACGGGGCGCTGGCTGGCGCTGCTGGCCGCCGCGTCGCCGCTGTTCCTGCTGAGCCCCGCGGTGGCGCTGGCGGTGGACGCGCTGCTGGTGCTGGCGCTGGTGGCGGACGGGCTGTCCGTGCCCGCGCCGGAGCGGCTGCGCGTGGAGCGGCGGGCGCCGCCGCGCGTGTCGCTGGGCGCCGCCGCGCAGGTGCTGCTGCTGCTGGACAACCGCGCCGCGCGACTGGTCCGCGTGCGCGTCACGGACGACCTGCCCGCCGTCCTGCGCCGCGAGGGCGACGACGTGATGGACGTGTGGCTGCCCGCGGGCCGGGAGACGCGGGTGCCCTACACCGTGTCCACCGTGCGCCGCGGCGACGGCGTGTACGGCGACGTGCACCTGCGCATCGCGGGGCCGCTGGGGCTGGCGTGGCGGCAGCGGCGCGTGCCGCGGTCGGAGCCGGTGCGCGTGGTGCCCGGCGTGCTGGAGGTCAAGCGCTACCGGCTGCTGGGCCTGCGCAACCGCCTGCGCGAGGCGGGCTTCCGCAACGTGCGCCAGCGCGGCGAGGGCGGCAGCTTCGAGAGCCTGCGCGAGTACGCGCGCGGGGACGACCCGCGCACGGTGGACTGGAAGGCCAGCGCCCGGCGGGCGCGGCTCATCGTGCGGCAGTACGAGCTGGAGCGGCGGCAGAACGTGGTCCTCTGCATCGACGCCGGCCGCCTGATGACGCAGAAGGTGGGCGAGCGCGAGCGCATCGACTACGCGCTGACCGCCGCGCTGCTGCTGGCGGACGTGGCCGGCGTGCACGACGACGCCGTGGGGCTGCTGGTGTTCTCCGACCGCGTGGAGCACTACCTGCCCCCCGCGCGCAAATCGCTGACGCGCCTGGCGGAGGCGCTGGGGCAGGTGCACGCCAAGCTGGTGGAGCCCAACTACCCGGCGGCGTTCACCTACCTGGCGCAGCAGGTGCGGCGGCGGTCGCTGCTGGTGCTGTTCACGGACGTGATCGACAACCTGGCCTCCGCGGCGCTGGTGGCGCAGCTGGGCCGCGCGGCGGAGCGCCACCTGCCGCTGGCGGTGGCCATCCGCAACCCGGACCTGGAGGCCACCGCCGCGCTGCCGCCGGACAACGAGGGCGCGGTCTACCGGCGCGCCGCCGCGGAGGAGCTGCTGCAGGCGCGCGCCTCGGCCCTGGCCGCCATGCAGCGCAGCGGCGTGCTGGTGGCCGACACCCGCCCCACCGACGCGGTGCCCAACGTGGTCAATCGCTACCTCGACGTGAAGCGGCGCGGGATGCTTTAAGGAGGGGGCTTGCGGAGTTTGTTCGGCGTGATTAGCATGCAGCGCCGTTCACGACAAACCGTTCAGCAAGGAGCCTCCCGCCTTCGACGCCGACCTCATGCTGGGCACGGGGATCTACACCCCGGCCGATGCCGCGCTGCTGCTCCACGAGCGGCCGCAGACCGTGCGCCGCTGGGCGTTCGGCTACACGCGCCGCCGCGGGGCGGAGCGCATCGTCCACCCGCCGCTCATCCAGACGGACCTGCCGGAGATCGAGGGCCAGCGGGCGCTGACCTTCGTGGAGCTGGTAGAGCTCCTGTACGTGCGCGCGTTCGAGCGCGCCGGCGTGTCGTGGGCGCACATCCGCGAGGCCGCGCGCGTCGCGGCGCGGCTGTACGCCACGGACCACCCGTTCGCGCTGCGGCAGGTGTACGTGGAGCCGGGCAGCGTGTACGGCGGCCTGGAGGAGCGCGACGGCACCGAGGCGCTGGTGCAGCTCGTGGGGCACGGGCAGCACGCCTTTCCGCAGCTGGTCAAGCCGTACCTGGACCAGCTCGACTTCGACGGCAACGACGTGGCGCGGCGGTGGTGGCCCATGGGCCGCGACGGCGGCGTGGTGGTGGACCCGGCGTTCGCGTTCGGCGCGCCGATCGTGGAAGCGGTGGGCATGCGCGCCACCACGCTCCAGCGCGCCTACCGGGCGGAGCTGGCGGAGTTCGGCGGCAAGGCCGTGGACCGGGTGGCCTGGACGTACGAGATCGAGCCGAAGCACGTGGAAACCGCGCTCCGCTTCGACGCGTGGCTAAAGAAGAGGTGACGTTCTTCCTGGACGAGAACATGCCCCAGCGGCTGGCCGAGGCGTTGCGCGACAACCTCGGCGAGCACGCCACGCACCTGTACCACCACTTCGGGCGCGACGGGGTGATGGACACCGAGGTGCTGCGCTACGTGGGCGAGCGGCGGTGGTTCCTGGTCAGCCGCGACCGCAAGATCATGCGCCGCAGGCACGAGCGCGTGGTCATCGAGCAGATGGGGATCGGCGCGTTCTTCCTCAAGGACTCGCTGAACGACCTCTGCTCCATCGTCCGGGCGGTGATCCACAACTGGCCCGAGATGAAGCAGATCGCCCGCTCGCGCCAGCGGCCGTTCGCCTGCCTGCTGCGCGAGCGCGGCATCGTGCGGCTGGGCAACCGCCACATCCGCTGAACGGAAAGAGCATCACGCGGAGACGCGGAGGGCGCGGAGAACAGCTTGTTCTCCGCGCCCT
>DASTLD010000634.1:0-14674 GCA_035715345.1 Longimicrobium sp. | reverse complement strand
GGGTCGATGGTGCCGTCAGGCCGATAGTAGAACTGGCCGTACGACGCGTCGTCGATGGTGAACACCACCGGCGTGGTGCCGCGCGGCAGGTCGATGTCGCCTTCCAGCACCTGGCGCATGGTGACGGGGCGATAGCCCTTCTCGTACAGCGTGCGCAGGTCCTTCTTGAAGTTCTCCAGCGTGCGGAACCACTCGCCCTCGGACTGGCCCCCCTTGGTCAGGCGGTGGTATTCCAGCACCATGATGCGGCCCAGCTCGTTGGGCGGCAGGTTGGTGGTGGGCCCCGCCGGCACGTTGGAGGCGGACGATGGGGTGCCGCCGCCGGTGGTGTCGCCCGGGGCGGCGGTGGTGTCGCCGGCGGTCTTCGCCTTGTCCGCGGGCTCGTCGCCGCCGCCGCACGCCGCGAGCAGGAGCAGCGCCGCCGCCAGCAGCGCCGTGGTCGTGTTCGTCTGGATCCGCTTCATCCGTGGTTTTCCGAAAGAGATTGCGCCCCGCCGTTTGTGCGGCGGGGGAGCAAGGTTCGTGCTTGGGATGGAAGTGCGGGAGTGCGGGAGTGCCTTAGTACGAAGTACGGAGTACGAGGTACGGAGTACGAGGTACGAAGTAGGGGGGCGCGGAGATGGAGGTCGGTGCGCGGCGTCGGGGTTCCGGCGGAGTACGAGGTACGAAGTAGGGCGACGTGCGCGTAGAGGTTCAGTGCTCGGTGGCTAACATCCGGCCGGGGAGGTCGGCGCGCAGACAGAGGTTGGAGCGCGGCGCCCGCCCCGAGCCGGCGGTTGAAACCGCGCCTGAGAAAACACGAAGTCCGCCTGCGCGGACTGAACGGGGAAGTGCCGTGCGCGGCGGGCGGGAGCGTGCATATCCATGGTAGAGACGCCCCGACGGGGCGTCTCTACGGGGGCGGACCTGCCACGGCAGGTTGCGGCGCCCACCAGCCTTCGCCCTCTCCCACGCAGTTTGTGGGAGAGGGACAGCGTGCGCGGCAGGACGCGACGACAGTCGCACGCCTGCCGCGCACGCAGGGTGAGGGCCCGCGGAGCCGCGCACGTGAGTCCCCCCATTCCCACCCACCGACCCTGCCCCACCAACGCACTTCGTACTTCGTACTTCGTACCCCGTACTTCGTACTTACCTACTCCTCCGGCAGCCGCGGCAGCAGGTCCTCCGCCAGGCGCGCGAGCACGCGCTGGTAGACGATGCGCGCGCGCAGCTCCGGCAGGTCCAGCTTGTCCACGTAGAACTCCAGCGCGCGCGTGGGGTCCGCGTGCTCGTGCTCCTCCATCAGCCGCACGAACTCCAGCGCGTGCCGCATGTGCGCGTCGACCAGCACCTCTTCCGCCCGCGCGGCCGCCAGCTCCAGCCACAGCTCCTCTTCCTGGCTGCGCTTCTGGTGCCGGCCGATGTACCGCAGCACGCCGATGGGCGTGGCGTAGCGCCAGTCCCACTTCCACCCCCGCGACCCCTCGCGCGCCAGGTCCTCCTGGAACTCCTGCTCCGGCATGAGCGCCACGGCGCGCGTGCCCACCGCCTCGCGCTCGTCACCCTCCAGGTCCATCGTCTCCAGGTAGCGCTCGATGGCCTGGTCGAAGGGCATGCGCGGCGCCAGGATGGCCACCAGGTCGCAGGCCAGCGTGGCGTGCACGTCGGTCAGCGCCTCGCGGGCCAGCGCCTCGGCGCGCTCCAGCTTGCGCTCGAGATCCGGCGGCATGCGCTGCGCCCAGGGGAGCACGG
This sequence comes from Longimicrobium sp., assembly GCA_035715345.1. Lineage (GTDB taxonomy): Bacteria > Gemmatimonadota > Gemmatimonadetes > Longimicrobiales > Longimicrobiaceae > Longimicrobium. The sequence continues at coordinate 12,943 of DASTLD010000634.1, read as the reverse complement.
ATGGGCTCATGGGGATGTCGGGACCGGTCGGGAGAGGGGGATCGCCTTCAGAGCGCGCCGCGCTGGTTCCAGAACAGGGCCAGCAGCGCCAGCCCGAAGACGATGCGGTACCACGCGAACGGGCGGAAGGTATTCCGCGAGACGAACGCGAGCAACGCGCGGATCACGATCACCGCGCTGATGAAGCTCACGACGAACCCCACCGCGAACACCGGCGCGTCCGCCGCGCTCAGCAGGTGGCGGCTCTTCCACAGGTCGTAGCCGCTGGCGGCGAACATCACGGGGATGGCCAGGAAGAACGAGAACTCCGTGGCCGCCATCCGCGACAGCCCGAGCGACAGCCCGCCCATGATCGTGGCTCCGGAGCGGGAGATGCCCGGCACCAGCGACAGGAGCTGCGCGATGCCCACGCCCAGCGCGCTGCGCGGGCGGATGTCGTCCACGCCCTCCGTGTGCACGGGCCGGTGCCAGGCCTCTACGAGCAGGATCAGCACGCCGCCGACCACCAGTGCGACGGCCACGACCCGGACGTCGAAGAGCCGCTCCTTGATGAAGTCACGCGCGAAGAACCCGACCACCATCGCGGGAAGGAACGCGATCACCAGGTTCAGCACCAGCCGCTGCGCCTTGGGGTCGCGCGGGGCGGCGCGGACCACGCGGAAGATCTTCTCCCGGTAGAGCCAGACCACGGCCAGGATGGCGCCGAGCTGGATGAACACGGAGAAGGTCTCCGCGCCCCGGTAGCTGTCGAAGCCCAGCCACTTTGCCGCCAGGATCAGGTGCCCGGTCGACGACACGGGGATGAACTCCGTGGCCCCCTCCACCAGCCCCATCAACGCCGCCTTGCCCAGCAGGAGCAGATCCATCCAGTCTCGTTTCGTCTAGTGTGGTGCGATCAGCCGGCTGCCTCTCTACCGCGGAGGCCCCCTCCCCAAACCCCTCCCCCAACTTCGGGGGAGGGGCATTTTCGCTACGGTCTCAGCCGTCTTCGCCGGCGGCGCGGCGGGCCTGGCGGCGGTCGGCGACGCCGCGCGTGAGCGCGAAGTAGTCGTCGCGCAGCAGCCGCACCGCCTGCTCCAGCCGGGCGGGATCGCCCCCGGCGTACTCGGCCAGGAGCAGCCAGTTCAGCAGGCCGTTCTCCTTCTCCGGCACCCGCGCGGCGGCGGCGGCGGCGCGCGCCCAGTCCGCGGGGTCGAAGTCGCGGCGGATCAGCTCGGCCGCCGGAAAGGGCAGGTCCGCGAGCGGCTCCAGCGTCGACGGATCGGCATCGCCGGCGCGAGGCGCGCGCCAGAGCCACCGCAGCCGGGCAGCGCTCCCGTTGGCCAGGCGCAGGACGTCCTCCGCGGAGGCGGGCCAGCTCGCACCCATCGCCAGCATCACCTCGTCCAGCTCCGCACGGGGAAAGTATCGCTCCGCCAGCGCACGGTTCTTCGCGAAGTCGCGGCGGATGCGCGCCTCCTCCTCCGGTCCCAGCCGCATGGCGCCCGGACGCGGCGGGCGGCCCATCAGCTCGAGCAGGCAGCGTGTGGCCGCCGCGCCGACCTTGGCATCGCGCCAGTCGGTCTGCGCCAGCGTGATCGCCTGCCGCAGCTCGTGCAGGTCTCCGCCGGCCATGTCCAGCACGTCCTCCCACACGCCCGCGGACTCCGCCGCGTCGCGGGCCAGGAAGCCGCGCATCAGCGCCTCCGCCTCCGCGCGGTCCTCCGGCGCGAACTCCGCGGCGATGCGCGCCGGGGCCTCGCGCATGCCCCGCTCGATCGCAGCCCTGCGCTGCTCGTACGCGCGGTCGGTAGCTGTGCGCCGCGCCCGGGCCTCCCGCACGCGCTCCGGGTCCGGCTCGATGGCCGGCGGGCCGTGCAGCCAGCGCCGCAGCGCCGCGAACAGGCGGTCCGGGAGATCAGGGGGCATGGCGTTGCATCCCGCGCCGGCGTGGAGGAGCGGAATTCATCGCACCGCGTCCCGCTGACCGGCCGCCGCGGCGGCGGGGCGGCCGCGCAGCATCGCGCTCAGCGTCCCCACGCCCACGGTCACCGCGGAGCCGAGCAGCGCGAACCAGAGCGTGTCGATCACCTTCGGCATCGCCTTGAACTGCTGCGCCGCCCAGAGCGAGGCCATCGCGGCGATGGCAACCCCCATGCCCAGCACGGCGTCACGCGCCCCGGCGCGCCGCGACAGCAGCCCGAGCAGGAATCCCCCCAGCAGCGCGCCGTAGGTGAACGAGGCGATCTGCAGCGCGATGACCACCAGCGGCGTGCCCTGCGCCACGAGCTGGAAGGCGAGCGAGACGGCGATCATCACCACGCCCCAGGCCAGGGTGAAGCGCCTGCCCATGCGCAACAGGTGCTCCTCGCCGCCGCGGCCGGTGAGCGGCACGTACAGGTCGTGCACGGAGACGGCGGCCAGCGCGTTGAGCGACGACGACATGGCCGCCGCCAGGATGGCCGCGACGACCAGGCCGGAGACGGCGGGCGGGAGCTGCTCGACGGCGAAGGTGGGGAAGACGGCGTCCGGCGTGGGGAACGCGCGGCCGCCGTAGAAGACCCACAGCCCGGCGCCGATGACCAGGAAGAGCGCGAACTGCAGCAGCACGATGACGCCCGACCCCACCAGCGCCCGCCGCGCGTCGCGCAGCGAGGGCGAGGCCAGCAGCCGCTGCACGATCAGGTGGTCGGCGCCGTGCGAGGCCATGGTCAGGAACGCGCCGCCCACCAGGCCCGTCAGCAGCCACCTGCCGTCGCTGAAGCCGCCGTCCAGGTGCAGGATGCGCAGCTTGTCCTGCCCGGCCGCCGCGTCCACCAGCCCGCCCCAGCCGCCGGGGATCATGCGCAGCAGCACCCACAGCACGGCGATGCCGCCGATGAGGTAGATGAACATCTGCGCGACGTCCACCCACACCACCGCGCGCAGGCCGCCGTAGTAGCTGTACAGCAGCGTGAACACGCCGATGCAGACGATGGACAGCCACACCGGCAGCCCGGTGATGACCGCCAGGGGGATGGCCGTCGCGAAGATGCGCACGCCGTCCGCCAGGGTGCGCGTCACCAGGAACACGAGCGAGGCCAGCCGACGCGCGCCGGTGCCGAAGCGGCGCTCCAGCAGCACGTACGCCGTGGCGATCTCGCCGCGGAAGTAGGCGGGCAGCAGGAAGACGGAGACGGCGATGCGGCCGACCAGGTAGCCGGCCGCGAGCTGCAGCATCCACAGGTCGCCGGTGTAGGCGGTGGCGGGGACGCTGATGACCGTGAGGGCGCTGGTCTCGGTGGCGACGATGGAGAAGCAGGCCGCCCACCAGGGGATGGCGTGGTCCGCCAGGAAGTAGTCGCTCGCGTCCTTCTGCCGCCGCCCCAGCGAGGAGCCCAGCAGCGCCACGAACGCGGCGTAGCCGATGACGATGGCGAGCGAGAGGGGGGACAAAAAAGTGCGTGAGTGCGTGAGTGCGTGAGTGCGAGAGTGCGGTGCGGAAGTCAGGGGCTTCCGGGCGGCGGGAGCGCGTTCAGCGCCTGCACCGCGGAGCCGGCCTTCCGCGCCAGCCACTCGCGCATGGCGGGGAGGGTGTCGGCGGTGGCGGAGTAGCGGTAGCTGGCGGGGTCGAGCGCCAGGTCCGCGCCGGGGCCGGTGAGCGCGCCGGAGGCTTCCACGCTGCGGGCGCTGATCCAGTAGACGCCGCGGTTCAGCCGGTTGTACGCCTGCACGCGGATGGAGAAGGAGCGCGGCCCGAAGCGGCGCAGCGCGGTCCACACCTCCACGTACCCGTCTCCCGTCGCGTCCTCCGTGCCGACGATGCGCTCCGCGAGCTCCGCGGCGGGCGGCGCCGCGACGCGCGCGGCGTCCGGCATGGACTCGAGCCCGGCGCCCGCGTACAGGCCGGGCTTGAGGATGGCGAAGCCCTCCGGCCGCGCCTCGATCAGCACCGCCTCGTACGCGCCGGGGCCCAGCGCGGCGCTGTCGGCGGGGTCGCGCACCTCGTCGGCCGCGTCCAGCAGCGCCAGGATGAAGCGCTCGTTCTCGCGGTCCAGCTTGAAGCTCCGCGCGTGCAGCACCCCGTCGCCCAGCACTCGGCGCGCGTTGCCCATCGGGTCCGCCTCCGCCGCCTCGGGCGTGACCGCCAGCGTATCGCCCTTCGCCCCGGCATCCCCCCCGCCACCCTCGCCGGAGCACGCCGCCAGCAGGACCAGGCACCCCGCGAGGCAGACCGTCCTCGCGCGAACCCACTCCCGCACTCTCGCACTCACGCACTCACGCACTTTCCTCACGGCCGCCTTGCCTGGTGCAGGATCCTGAGCGTATCGACCTTCATCGGTGTCCCGGCCAGGTCGCCGGCCACCGCGCCGGCCTTGCGCGCCAGCCAGGCGCGGATGCGAGGCTGCCGCGCGGTGTTCTCGGAGTACTCCACCACGTCCAGCCGCCTCTCGTCGTCGATGCCCGTGTTGGCGCCGATGCTGTAGAGGCCGCGCGTGATGTGGTCGTACAGCCACAGCTCGAGCGCCCAGGACCGGCCGCCCATCATCCGCGCGGCGGCCCACACCTCGCCTTTGCCGTCCCCCGTCACGTCCTCGGCGCCCATGGTCCGCGCGAGGGAGATGCGGCCGCCGGAGCCCAGGCTGTCCGCGAACAGGCCCGGCCGGAGGATCTGGTTGCCGCCCTCGTAGATGTCGAGCAGGACGATCTCCATGTGCCCTTTCGCCGGCTCGGTGCGGAACGCCGCGCTGGCCGGGACCGCCGCCGCCACGAAGCGCCGGCCGGCGCCCATGGGCACCTCGATGGCGTGCTGCACCGCCGCCGTGCGCAGGATGCGCCGCGCCGCGGCCAGCGCGGACGTGTCCGCCGGCGCATCCCCTGCCGCGGCCGTCTCCAGTCCCCTGGACGCGGACGGGACCGGACGCGCCTGCGTCTCCGCCGCCCCACCACCCCCGCCTCCGCACGCCGCCAGCAGGGCGGTGCATCCCGCGACGAAGCAGCCGCGCACGCCGGCTCGCTGCCGCACTCCCGCACTCACGCACTCACGCACTTTCCTCATCAGTCCCCCGCCAGCCCGAGGGTGCTCGGCACGAACGGCGTCTCGCTCATCACCGCCGGCTTGCGCTTGCGGATCAGCATCACCCACTCGCGCAGGGAGACCAGGATCACCAGCGCGGCCACCGCCATGAACACCAGCGCCACGCCCGCGTCGAGCTGGTTGTTGAACAGCATCTTCCGCGCGGCCTCGATGCTGGTGGCGCCCGCCGGCAGCTCCCCCGCGGCCAGCCTGCCCTGGATGCCGCGCGCGGCGGAGAGGAAGCCCAGCCGGGGATCGGGCGAGAAGACCTTCTGCCACCCCGCGGTGAAGGTCACCGCCGCCAGCCAGACCAGCGGCACCAGCGTGACCCAGGCGTAGCGCGCCTTGCCCATCTTGATCAGCACCGTCGTCCCCACGCAGAGCGCGACCGCGGCCAGGAGCTGGTTGGAGATGCCGAACAGCGGCCACAGCGAGTTGATGCCGCCCAGCGGGTCCACCACGCCCTGGTACAGGAAGTACGCCCACCCGGCCACGATCAGCCCGCTGGACAGCACGATGGAGGGATACCACGAGGTGCGCCCCAGCGGCTTCCACACGTGGCCCAGGATCTCCTGCATCATGAAGCGCCCGACGCGCGTGCCGGTGTCGATGGTGGTCAGGATGAACAGCGCCTCGAACATGATGGCGAAGTGGTACCACAGCGCCGCCGCGCCGCTGCCGCCGAACACGCCGGAGAAGATCTGCGACATGCCCACCGCCAGCGACGGCGCGCCGCCCGTGCGCGCCAGCAGCGACTGCTCGCCCACCTGCGTGGCCAGCGCCTGCATCTGCTCCGGCGTGACCACGAAGCCCCAGGTGGCGATGGTCCGCGTGGCCGTCTCCAGCGTCGCTCCCACGGCACCCGCCGGCGCGTTGATGGCAAAGTAGACGCCCGGATCCAGGATGCCGGCCGCCACCATGGCCATCACCCCCACGAACGACTCCATCAGCATGCCGCCGTAGCCCACCAGCCGCGCGTCGCTCTCGCGCGTCAGCATCTTGGGCGTGGTGCCGCTGGCCACCAGCGCGTGGAAGCCGCTGATGGCCCCGCACGCCACGGTGATGAAGGCGAAGGGAAAGAGCTTGCCCGCGAACACCGGCCCGCTGCCGTCCGTGAACTGCGTCAGCGCGGGCATCTTGATGACCGGCAGCGTGAGCAGGATGCCCGCGGCCAGCCCCACGATGGTGCCGATCTTCAGGAAGGTGGACAGGTAGTCGCGCGGGCAGAGCAGCACCCACACCGGCAGCACGCTGGCGATGAAGCCGTACGCGGCCATCAGCCACACCAGCGTGGTCTTCTCCACCGTGAACACGTCCGCCCAGAACGGGTCCTTCGCCACCCATCCGCCCGCCACGACCGCGAACATCACCAGCACCACGCCGATGGCGGACGCCTCGCCGACCTTTCCCGGGCGGAAGGAGTGCATCCACCACCCCATCAGCAGGGCGATGGGGATGGTGCAGGCGATGGTGAACAGGCCCCAGGGCGAGTGCGCCAGCGCGTTGACCACGATGAGCGCCAGCACGGCCAGCAGGATGGCCATGATGCTGAGCACCGCGATCATGGCGATGAAGCCCGCGGTGGTGTTGATCTCCTCGCGCGCCATCTGCCCCAGCGACTTGCCGTCGCGGCGCATGGAGGCAAAGAGGATGATGAAGTCCTGCACCGCGCCCGCCAGCACCACGCCGATGATGAGCCACAGCGTGCCCGGGAGATACCCGAACTGCGCCGCCAGCACCGGCCCCACCAGCGGCCCCGCCCCCGCGATGGCCGCGAAGTGGTGCCCGAAGAGCACGTACCGGTGGGTGGGGACGAAGTCCACCCCGTTGTCCAGGCGCTCGGCCGGCGTGGCGCGGCGGTCGTCGAGCTCGAAGACGCGCCGGCCGAGGAAGCGCGCGTAGAAGCGGTAGGCGACGGCGTAGGTGCAGACGGCGGCCACCACCAGCCAGGCGGCGTTGATGGTCTCGCCGCGGTGCAGGGCCAGCACGCCCAGCGCCGCGGCGCCCAGCACGCCTACGGCCGCCCACACCAGGTGCACGAGGGGCTTGCGCATGGGAGCAGGATGGGAGGGGAACGTACGTTGGTGCAGCGCCCTCCATTGTATCCGGCGGACCGCTTCCGGAAAAGAGAACCGCGGGGAGTCGCCCGGACGGGGGAGGAGCCCCAGGCGCGGGGTCGGCACGGAGGCGAGGACCGCGCCGCTCACCTGGCGTCATTGCCTCCGGCAGAAGTTTCCGAATTCCCCTGGGGAGCCCGTTCCCCAACTGTACCTGGCCGGTCCCACTTCAACGCCCGAATCCACCCGGGGCGACTTCTCCGGAGATGCAGTGCAAGTCGTTATGGGTAGAGCAGATCGTCCCATCGTGCCGCCCCGCGCCGCGGTCCGGCCCGCAAGCTGCCCGGGGTGCGGAGCATCGGACGGCGGACGCCGCCGAAACATTCTGAATCCCCGGGGGGCGGCCGACCGCCCCCCTCACCGTTAAAGGACACCGACCCATGCCGAGCAAACTCGCCTCCCCGCAGATGGTGCTGAACAGCCGGATGCTCTACACGAGCTGGATCCCGGCGGACCCGGCCGCGGCGGCGCGCCTGCTTCCCCCGGCGCTCGAGCCGGCGGCGAACCACGCCATCTACATGAACCAGTACGTCGTCGACTCGGCCGAGCAGACCACCGGCTTCGGCGCGTACTCGCTCACCTACCTGGGCCTGGACGTGGCCGGCCACCCCGCGCCCGACGGCGTGACCCCGGGCCGCTTCTTCACCCACTACTTCAACTCGTCGGAGGTGGTGCGCCAGTACGCCCGCGAGCGCGGCGTGCCCGCCACGCCGGGCAGCACCACGCTCGAGGTGGCCGGCGGCATCGTGACCGCCACCACGCACGTGGACGGCCGCCCCCTCATCCGCACCCGCGCCGAGGTGGGCGACACGGCCGATATCACGCTGGCGGGGCACCTGCGCTACATCACCCGGGTCCGCGACCGGCTGGTGAGCGGCAACTACCCGTACGTGGGCGAGCTGGTGAGCCGGTTCCAGGTGCTCTCCATCGAGTTCCTGGACCGCGAGCACCCGGTGTACGCGCTGCGTCCCGCCTCGCCGCTGCAGGTGGTGGCCGGCTCCTCGTTCTACGCGCCGAAGGACTCGTTCGTCTACCCCGGCGGCGAGCACGACATGGGCCCGGCGGCCGGCGACCGCGACCACGCCGGGGAGCTGGAGCTCGCGGCGTCCTGACGCGCCGCCCGCGGTCGAGCGAGGGACGGGCCCCCCGGGTCCGTCCCTCGCCGCGTTTCCGGAGCCCTCCGCGCGCCCCCTCCCGCACGTCTCCGCATCGTCCGCGGCCCTCCGTTCTCCTGCGCGGCTCCGCGCGAAAACCCCATACAACCATCCGCCGCGGCACGGCATCACAGTCCGCACATCCGCCGGCCGAATGCGTTTGCCGCCACCGCGAATGTTTTCCGCCGGATTGTGCGTAGGCGCAGACGTGGCTATACTTTGGGTGCGTCTCCCACGCCATCGCAGGCTCCCGAGTTTTCATCGCCAGGTAGTCCATGCGCGTCCCCCGCCCCCTCCTGATTGCCGGAGGCACGGTCCTGCTGCTGGCCGGCGCCGCCGCCGCGGTGACCGCGCGCATCCGCGCCGGCTCCGCGGAGACGGCGGAGGGCGGCGCGCCGCAGCGGAAGGGGGCCGGGGTGGAGACCTCCGCGTCCGGCAGCTTCTCCACCGACGTGGCCATCCCCGTGGAGGGCCGCGCGGCGGTGCGGCAGACGCTGGTGACCAGCGTGAGCGCCGCGGGCCAGGCGGAGGCGTGGCAGAAGACGGTGCTGGTGGCGCAGGTCAACGGCCGCATCGTGTCCCTGCCCGTGCGCGAGGGGAGCGCGGTGCGGGCCGGGCAGCCGCTGGTGGGCCTGGACGGCGCGGAGTACCAGCTCGCGGTGGAAGAGGCGGAGGCCAGCCACCGCGAGGCCCAGAACAAGTACCGCGAGTTCACCCTGGGCGACGACGTCATCGCCGACGCCGGCGTGCGCCGCGACCGCGAGGCGGCGGCCCGCGCCCGCAGCGGCCTGGACGCGGCGGACGTGCGCGTGCGGCGCGCCCGGCTGGACCTGCAGCGCACGCGGCTGGCGGCGCCCTTCGGCGGGCGCATCGCCACGCTCAAGGTGGTGCCCGGCCAGTGGGTGCGCACCGGCGACGAGCTGATGACCATCGTCGCGCTGGACCCCATCCGGGTGGAGGTGCAGGTGCTGGAGAGCGAGATCACGCACCTGGCGCCCGGCCGCATCGCCAGCGTGAGCTTCGCCGCCTTCCCGGGCGAGACGTTCTCCGGCCGCATCCAGACCCTCAACCCGGTGGTGGAGAGCGGCACGCGCACGGCGCGCGTCACCGTGCTGGTGCGCAACCCCGGGGGGCGCATCCTGCCGGGCATGTACGCGCGGGTGTCGCTGGAGGCGCGGCAGTACGCGGACCGCGTGCTGGTGCCCCGCAGCGCCCTGCTGGAGCGCGACCGCCGGCCCATGCTCTTCGTGTACGAGGGCGGCGAGGACGGCGGGCTGGCCAAGTGGCGCTACGTGACCACGGGCCTGCAGAACGACTCGCTGATCGAGATCGTCCCGGCGGCGGAGACGGACAGCGTCCGCGCCGGCGAGGTGGTGCTGACCGACGGCCACTACACCCTGATCCACGACGCGCGGGTGCGCCTGGTGGACGACGTCCGCCGCTCCGGCGGGCGCCCCGACTAGGCCCATCCCTTTCCCGAACACCCAACCCGCAAGCCCCGCAATGAGAACGATCCGCATCCTGGCGGCCGTGGCGCTGGCCGCCCTGCCCCTGAGCCGCGCCGCCGCGCAGGCGGAGGCCCCGCAGCCGCTGACGCTGCAGCAGGCGCTCCGCATCGCGGAGGAGAACAACCCCGCCTACCGCCGCGCGCAGACGGAGCTGGGCACCAGCGAGGCGGACCGGCGCCGCACGCGCGGGGCCTTCCTGCCCACGCTGTCGCTGCGCTTCAGCAACAGCGGCTCGTACAGCCGCGTGTTCACCGGCACCGGCCAGTTCGGCGAGCCGGTGGTGCGCGACGACCCGCTGGAGACGCGCGGCAGCAACTCCAGCCAGAGCCTGAACATCGGCGGCGTCACGCTTTTCGACGGCGGGCAGCGCCTGGGCGACATGCGGGCCTCGCGCGCCGGGTACCTGGCCACGGAGCAGCGCATCGAGACGGAGGGGCTGCGGGTGCGCAGCGAGGTCACGCGCCGCTACTTCGACGCGCTCAAGTCGCAGCGCCTGATCCGCCTGGAAGAGGACCTGCTCAAGTCCGCGCAGGACCGGCTGGAGGTGGTGCGCGGGCTGGTGCGCGTGGGCGTGCGCGGGCCGCTGGACGTGCTGACCAGCGAGGTGACGGTGGCGGAGCAGGAGCAGGCGCTGCAGCGCGCCCGCGGCGAGGCGCGCAAGACGGAGCTGGACCTGCGCCAGTCCATGGGCGTGCTGGACGAGCGCCCCATCCTGCTGGTGGACGAGCCCCCGGCGGTGTTCGACCCGTCGGCGCTGGACCCGCAGGTGCTGGTGGCGCGCACGCTGTCCACGCACCCCCGCGTGCAGCGCTCGCAGCTGCTGGCCACGCAGGCCGGCCACCGCGTGCGCAGCGCCCGGGCGGCGCGGCTGCCGCGGCTGTCGCTGACGCTGAGCGCCGGCCGCCGCCAGGGCTTCAAGGGGTACGACGGCCTGCTGGAGACCAACCCGCTGGACCAGTCGCTCTCCATGGGCTTCGACGTGTCCGTGCCCATCTTCAACCAGTTCAACACCTCGTACCAGATCCAGTCCGCGCGCGCGCAGGAGGTCTCCGCCCGCGAGGACGTGCGCACGGAGCGGCTGCAGGCGGAGCGCGACGTGCGCGGCGCGCTGATCGACCTGGACAACTCCTACCGCGCGGTGCAGAACGCGGAGCGCAGCCTGCAGCTCAACCGCCGGCGGCTGGAGCTGGCGCAGCAGCAGTACCGGGTGGGCGCGCTGGGCCTGAACGACCTGACGGACGCGGTGGAGAAGGCCGCGCGCGCGGAGCGCGACCACGTGCGCGTGCGCTTCGAGTTCGCGGCCTCGCTGGCGCAGCTGGAGGAGAAGCTGGGCGGGCCGCTGCAGCCCTGACCCGCTGAACGCGGCCCGGCGCCCGCCGGGCCGCGCCCCCGCCGCACCGCCACCCGGGCCGCATGTCCCTGCCGCGCGTCGCGATCGGCCGCCCGGTGGCGGTCGCCATGTTCTTCCTGGGGATCGTCTTCCTCGGGGTCCTCTCCTTCGTCCGCCTCCCGATAGACCTGCTGCCGGACGTGGCGTACCCGCGCCTGGTGGTCTACACCACCGACGCGGGCGCCGCGCCGGCGGAGGTCGAGCGCTTCATCACCGAGCCCGTAGAGCAGGCGGTCAGCACCGTCCCCGGCGTGCAGCAGGTGGAGAGCGTGACCCGCGAGGGCGCGTCGCTCGTCACCGCGCGCTTCGCGTGGGGCACGGACATGGACTTCGCGGCGCTCAACACGCGCGAGAAGCTGGACAACGTGCGCGACGCCCTCCCGGAGCTGGCGTCGCGCCCCGTCGTGCTGCGCACCGACCCGCGCAGCGAGCCCATCCTGGCGCTCAGCGTGGCCGGCGGGCGCGACCTGCCGGGGCTCAAGGAGCTGGCGGAGAGCGTCTTCCGGCGGCGGCTGGAGCAGATCGACGGCGTGGCGCAGGCCGCGGTGGCGGGCGGGGTGGAGCGCGAGATCCACGTGGAGGTGGACCCGGAGCGGCTGGAGAGCTTCGGGCTGACGGTGCAGGACGTGGCCGCGGCGCTCAAGGACGCCAACGCGGCGGCGCCGGGGGGCACCATCCGCCGCGGGCGCTACCGCTACTCGCTGCGCACGCTGGGCGAGTTCCAGGACGTGGCGGAGATCGGGCAGGTGCCGCTGCGCCGCACGGGCACCGCGGCGGGCGCGGCGGGCGGCGCGGCGCAGGACTCCGCGCGCGGGCAGGTGCTGCTGAGCGACGTGGCGGCGGTGGACGACGGCTTCCGCGAGCGCGAGTCCATCGCCCGCTACAACGGGCGCGAGGCGGTGGGGCTCATGGTGTTCAAGAACGCCGACGCCAACACTGTCCGCGTGGCGCGCCAGGTGGAGGGGGTGCTGGCGCAGCTCCGCCGCGAGTATCCCGGCGTGCAGCTGCAGGTGGCCATGAGCCAGGCGGGCTTCATCTCCGACGCGCTGGCCAACATCGTCCGGGAGGTGCTGCTGGGCGGCATCCTCGCCTTCCTGGTGCTCTTCCTGTTCCTGCGCGAGGCGCGCTACCCGGTGGCCATCGCCCTGGCCATCCCCATCTCCGTCATCACCACCTTCGCGCTGCTGCACGCCACGGGCGTCTCGCTCAACATCATGAGCCTGGGCGGGCTGGCACTGGGCGTGGGCATGCTGATGGACAACTCCATCGTGGTGCTGGAGAACATCTTCCGGCACCGCGAGCTGGGGCTGCGCGCGCGACTGGCCGCCGCCGTGGGCGCGGAAGAGGTGCAGCGCGCCATCACCGCCAGCACGCTGACCACCATCGCCGTCTTCGGCCCCATCGTCTACGTGGAGGGCGTGGCGGGCGAGCTGCTGGGCGCGCTGGCGCTGGCGGTCGCCTTCTCGCTGCTCGCCTCCATCCTCGTCGCCATCACCCTGCTCCCCGTGCTCGCGGCGCGCTGGGAGGGCGAGCCGGGGCGGGGCGATGCGCCGCGGGGGCGGGTCGGGCGGTTCCTTGCGCCGCTGCTGGACCGCTTCGACCGCGGCTTCGCGCGCTTCGCGGCACTCTACGAGCGCACGCTGCGGGCGGGGATGCGCCGCCGCGGGCGGACCATGGGGATCGCCTTCGCGCTGCTGGCCGTGGGCGTGCTGGTGGGCCTCTCGCTGGAGCGCGGGGTG
>DASTLD010000633.1:0-5979 GCA_035715345.1 Longimicrobium sp. | reverse complement strand
ACGCCCATGGCCGGCAACACCACGCTGCTGCTCCAGTCCTACACGCCCGGCCGCACCTGAACGGCCGCCCGCGGGACGCATCGCCATACGGAGGGGGGGTCTACGCGCCCTCCGTACTTCGTACTCCGTACCTCGTACTTCCCCGGCCGCATCCCGAGTAGTCCATCGCTCCCGCCGTGTGGTCCAACTCCCCTCATCAACACTCCAGGCACGCCCCGCACGGAAGGGGGAGGGGGACGGACAGAGGCGGGACTTTCAACGGGCTAGCTTGGTGTCAGTTGAACGGCCGGCGCACGGGGCGCCGCCAGGCAGGACCCACCCGGGAGACACGAGGGGTGACAGGATGCGCAGCATGATGAACGTGGGAGCCCTGATCGGCACCATCACCGCCCTGGTGGCGTTCGCGCCGGCGACACCAACCCTCCAGTTCGCGCAGGGCAGCCGTGTGTGGCTCGAGGGGACCTCGACGGTCCGCAGCTACCGGTGCCAGACCACGCAGGTGACCGGCACCGCGGCGCTCAACGGCGAGAGCACGGAGCTGGCCGAGGTGAGCAAGGGCGTGCGCTCAGCGCAGGTGACCCTGCCGGTGGCGTCGCTGGACTGCAACAACGGGACGATGAACGGCCACATGCGCAGGGCGCTCAAGGCCGAGCAGAACCCCAGCATCCGCTTCCGCGTGACGTCGGTGTCGGTGACGCCGAGCAGCGTGGCCGCGGGCGCGGTGCGGATGAGCGGGCCGCTGACCATCGCCGGGCAGGACCAGACCATCAGCCTGAACGCGCAGATCAGCCGCGAAGCGAGCGGCAACATCCGCCTGAAGGGCAGCAAGCAGCTCAACATGACGCAGTTCGGCGTGCAGCCCCCGCGGCTGATGATGGGCACCATGCGGGTGCACGACGGCGTGACGGTCAACTTCGACGTGGTGCTGCGGCCGTAGAACGGCGGCGCCGGATCGTCCGGCAGACAGCAGCCACCACGCAGCGGCGGGGGTGCCCACCCAGGCCCCCCCCGCCGCTCGTTCGCGCCAGGACCGGGACCCGCCACTCGGGGGCGGAGCGCGGGGCGGGGAACCCAGCACAGGCGCGGCGGGCGGCGGGGAGGATGGCGGCCGCGAAATTCAAACGTTTGCTTGCGTGCGTCCCGGATGGCGCCACATCCTTGGCGTCCACCGTCCCCACCCGCGAAATCCCGGCCGGCACGCTCTCCTTCGACCCGCCTGCCCCCGCCGGGAACTCGCGGCGCAGGCGCCGGCCCATTTCATCCCCCACGTCAAGCGCGCACAGGCACCGAGGCATCCATGAGCATCTTCTCGTTTCCCCGCATCAACTTCGCCGGCACCATCCAGCTCAACCCCGGCACCGCCAACAACGACGACTACGCGCAGGGAGGCCCGGGACAGCTGACCATGCCCGCCAGCTGGGGGCCGTTCGCCGGCCAGCCGTTCGGGCTGATCGACTCCAAGCTGGTCCGGCCGCGCACGTACGGCATGTCGGACGCGGACTTCATCGCCTGGGTGCAGCAGCCGCAGGTCTTCGACGGCAGCGCGGACCCGGTGATGCCCTCCGAGTGGAACTACTACGGCGACATGAGCTCGTCCGCGACGGCCACCATCGTCGGCGTGCAGACGGGGCCCGGGCAGTACGCCACGCCCGACGGCGCGGCGCCGCTGTGGTCGCTGATCGGCGCGGAGCTGACGTTCTCCGGGGGCATCACGGACGTGAACTCCGAAGGCTCCCCGCCGGCCACGCAGTTCTTCATCGAGAGCATGGCGCTGAACGGCGGCACGGCCACCGTGGCGGGCAGGCCGTCGAAGGGCGCCTGCCAGTGGATCAACTTCTACCGCAACGTGAACCTGCAGGCCGACGGCGGCGCGGGCGGCTACATCTATCACGTGCTGCTGCCCGGCGACGGGACGGCCATCGACATCCCCGGCTTTCCGGCGAACGCCCGCGGGCTCATCCTCCGCTACTACCTCTACAACGTGCAGCAGGGGCCGGGAGACCCGAACGTGCTGGCGGAGCTGTACGCGCAGGGAAAGACGAACCCCGCGACGCTGCAGATCGCCGGCAGCATCGCGCCGCTCCTGGAGGGCGAGGAGATCCTGACCGGGCCGGTGGGACGCCTGCTGGTGTCGAACACGGCGCAGATCCCGTCGCCCGCGGGCGCGCAGAACAACGCCGGCGGCGGCCCGGTCGCGCTCGCGCCGGCGGTGCTGCAGCAGGACGGCAGCACGATCTCGGTCGACTTCCTGGGCACGTTCCCGGACTACTACCAGAACGGCTCGAACCCCAAGTACGACTTCGGCCCGGTGGCGCTGATCGTCACCGGCGGCGGGACCACCGCCACCATCGGCCCGGTGCCGTACACCGACCTGGACGGCGGCAACGCGCGCGGCTGGGTGTTCGACTTCGACATCTCGTCGAACGCCGCCGCGCAGCAGGCGCTGCAGGACCCCGACGCGGCGACGTTCAGCCTGGTGCACCCGCAGTACGGGACGGTGCTGGCCGAGACCGACTACTACTTCCCGTCCAACCAGCAGGCCATCTACGCCGAGCAGCACGGACCGGGCGACCTGTTCCTCAACCAGGGGACGGTGGAGCCCGCCACCGTCTCGGTCTACCACCGCGGGAGGCTGCTCCCGGCGACGGAGTGTCCGCCGATCACGGTGTGGGCGTACCAGTCCACGCCGATCCAGTCCCCCGGCAACGGGTTCGTCGTCAGCACCAGCTTCAAGCCGGGAGACCGGCTCTTTGCCGACACCTCGCAGCCGGGCAACCTGCTCTTCACCTTCACCATCAACGGCGCGGACAACCCCGCGCCGGGCGGCTACCCGCCGCAGAACTACGCCACGTTCTCGTTCCCGCCGTACGTCACCAACGCGCCGTCCATCAGCGTGCGCATCCTTCCCAACGACGAGGACTTCTCGCGCTACTACGTCGACCCCACCTGCGACGAGCCGGTCGGCAACGAGCTGCTGACGTTCGACGTGGTGTATCAGAAGGTGCTGCGGACGTACTACCTGCTCTTCCCGGCGATGAATCAGGTCTTTCCGCTCAACGACGAGGCGAGCGTGACGAAGATGGCGGGAGCCATCCTGGCCCGGACGGAGATGTCGCTCTGGATGTCGACCAAGTACATGCCCCGCACGCGCGACATGTCCGCGAGCCGCCGGCGTCTGCTGCGGGCCTGGTGCCGGAAGGTGGCGCCGGCCAGCCAGCAGACGGCCGCGGGCACCGTGCAGATGAGCGGCCCCATCACCATCGCCGCCGGGCAGCAACAGACCGTCGGCCTCGACGCGCAGGTCAGCCGCTAGGCGGCGCCAGCAGCGTCCGGCCTGCCCGCAGGCACGGCGGGGGTGCCACACCCAGGGCACCCCCGCCGATTTTCATCCCCTGGTCTTGCCGTCGTTGTCATCCTGAGGAAGGCGCCGCGCTGCGCCCTGCCGTTTCGCGGGGTCCTGGCGCGACCGAAGGATCTTGCCCCGGGCGCGCACGGGCCGTCATTCCCGCGCGAGCCCCACCCCCGGTGCACGCAACGAAGATCCTTCGGTCGCGCCGAAGTACAGAGCAGAGGCTGACTTCCGCGCGGCGCTACCTCACAGGATGACAACCGGAGGAAGGCGCGGCGGGGATAGTGCTGCGCCGCTGCACCGCATCCCGGAGCAGCGTTGACGCGGCGGGCTCCTACTCCGCCAGCGCGTCGAGCATGCGCACCCGGAAGGTGCCGGGGCCGGGGGAGCCGGCGGCGGCGCGCTCGCCGGCCAGGCCGAAGACGGTGAGGGCGTGGGCGCTGGAGTGGAGCGCGTCGTCCCCCGCGGCCACGAAGGCGGCGGTGACGGCGGTGAGCGCGCAGCCCAGCGCCGTCACGCGCGTCATCAGCGGGTGGCCGTGCGCGACCTCCATCTCCCGCTCGCCGTCGGTGACGTGGTCCACAGCGCCGGTGGTGGCCACGACGCACCCCAGCTCGCGCGCCATCGCCCGGGCGGCGTCCCTGGCCTCGTCGGGGGTGCGGGTCGAGTCGACGCCGCGGGTGCCGCCGGCCTGGCCGGCGAGTGCCAGGATCTCGGAAGCGTTGCCGCGGATGACCGCGGGCCGCAGGCGCGCCAGCTCGCCGGCCACGCGCGTGCGGTACGGCGTGGCGCCGGCGCCCACGGGGTCCAGCACCCACGGCTTGCCCAGCGCCACCGCCCGCCGCGCCGCCAGCTCCATCGCCTCCACCCACGCGGGCGAGAGCGTGCCGATGTTGATCATCAGCGCGGACGCGATGCCCACGAAGTCCTCTACCTCCTCGCGCGCGTGCACCATCGCGGGCGCGGCGCCCAGCGCCAGCAGCGCGTTGGCGGTGACGTCCATCGCCACGTAGTTGGTGATGCAGTGCACCAGCGGCGCCTGCTGCCGCACGCGCGCCAGGGCCGCCCGGGCGCCGGTCTCGTCGTCCACGTTCGTCATCGCCCCGAACCTCCCGGATGCAGAAGAGCCGCCCCGCCGGCGGGCGGGACGGCTCAACTTGCGATGCATGCGCGCGGCGGGAAAGCGGGGCCCGCCCGGCCGAGCGTTCAGCCGAGCGCGGGTGCCAGCAGACCCCGGCTCAGGGCAAAGCGCACCAGATCGCTCCGGTGGTGCAGGTCCAGCTTGTCCATGAGGCGCTGGCGGTAGGTCTCCACGGTCTTGTGGCTCAGGCTGAGCCGGCCGCCGATCTCCGTGGAGCTGTAGCCCTCGGCGGTGAGGGCCAGCACTTCCCGCTCGCGCGGGCTCAGCAGGTGCAGCGCGTCGCCGGAGGGCTCCGCGCGGCGGGGCGCCAGGATGCTCTGCGCGAGCACCTTCGCGGCGGTGGGATAGAGGAAGACGTCGCCGCGGGCCACCACGTGGATGGCCTCCACCAGCTCGCGGTCGGCGCTGTGCTTGGTGACGTACCCGCCGCCGCCGGCCTCCAGCACCGGCATCAGGTACTCGGAGTCCGCGTGCACGGTCAGCACCAGCACGCGGATGCCCAGCCCGGCGGCGGTGATGCGGCGCGTGGCCTCCAGCCCGCCGATGCCGGGCATGGACAGGTCCATGACCACCACGTCGGGGCGCAGCTCCACCGCCTTCTCCACGCCCTCCTCGCCCGTGCCGGCCTCGCCGGCGACCTCCAGGCCGGGTTCGGCCTCCAGCAGCATGCGCAGCCCCGCGCGCAGCAGCGCGTGGTCGTCCACCAGCAGCACCCGGATGTTCATGGGTTCCTCCCAGGTTTGCGATCTGGAGGGAGGATAGGGCTTTGCCGGGGGCGGATCAGCCGGGTGTTCGATGGATACGGCGTGGGGAACTGCTGGTTCCCGGGCGTCCGGGGATTTTCCGACGGGGGGGACTACACTGCGCTCACGTGGAGGACGCGGAGCAAAACGGAGAGCCGAAGTGGAAAGACGAGGGAAGTGAGACGAGGCCGGCCCGAAGCACCGGCCTTCACCCTCTCCCACGCAGTTTGTCGGAGAGGGACAGCGTGCGCGGCAGGACGCGACGACGGTCGCGCGCCTGCCGCGCACGCAGGGTGAGGGCTACCCCGCGTGCACGCCCACGCGGCGCCAGCGCCACGGACGCGCCAGCGCGGCGCGCACGCCCATCCACCCCGCCGCCGTCCGCATCCCCGCGAAGCGGGCCACCTCCAGCGGCGCCCGCAGCGGGTGGATGGTGCGGAAGCGGCCGTCCGGCTGCCGCGCCAGGAAAAAAGTTCCGCGCGAATGGATGCGGAGCACGATCAGGTGCTCGTTGCGCTGCGCGGCCGCGGCCAGCCAGCCGAACAGCAGCAGCAGCAGCGCGAACGTCGTCCAACCCATGACCAGCGCCATGTGGTCCTCCCTCCGGTATGAGGCCTTTCAGCCGTCTCGGAAGAGAGAACGTAGCGACAACCGTGCCCGTGACGCGGACACCCCGTCCACGCCGATCACGGCTGCGAAGCGCGCGGAGCTGCCGGCCTCGCCGTCCGTCTTGCGACAGGCTGGCG
>DASTLD010000632.1:0-6861 GCA_035715345.1 Longimicrobium sp. | reverse complement strand
CCAGCGTCTCGCGCAGCGGCGCCTTCGCCAGCGCCTGGCGGTAGCCGCGCAGGTGCAGCAGCGCGCCCGAAGCGTCGGCGCTGATCGTGCACTCGTCGCGCAGGAAGCGGACGATGAAGAGCTGCGCGGCCGCGTCCTCCTCGTCGCCGGTGTCATCGCCCTTCCCGACCTCCGTTCCCGCGAGCGGACCCACGCGCTTCTCGATGGCCGCCAGCAGGCGCTGGGCGATGGCGCCCTCGTGGTACAGCTTCGACTTGCGCGAGGTGACGCGCAGCCGCACCGCGCCGCCGCGCGGCACCCAGCGCTCCCACGGCACCTTGCCGGCGTGCCGCTCCAGCTCGAAGAAGGTGCGCGCGCGGAACTCCGCGGCGCGCACCACGACGCGGCTGGCGGTGCGCAGGTGCAGGTTGGCGCGGAAGAGGTCGTCCGCGGTGCCCGTCCACGCCACGCCCCCCTGCTCCACAGCGCCCGCGATCCCCAGCGCCCGCAGCTCCGCGGCGGCCAGCGGCTCCAAGCCGGGCGCCGTGACCGCGAACAGCTTCAGTGTCTCCGATTCCGACGGCATGCCGCGCGGGGATGCGAGACCGGGGCCAGGGAGTGTGCGAGAGTGCGGCACGCTGGAGGGTTGAGGTCAGCGCGCGGGAGCCACGCGGAAGCGGACCACGTATTCGACGTCCATCTCGTCTCGCTCCACGCCCCAGACGGCGTCGCGCTGCGCCTGCACGATCCGCACGCCGGCGGGGACCGCGGCAACGGCGATGATGGCGCCGTCAGGGCCGAGCACGGTGTACTCCACCGTCCGCGTGCCGAGCCGCTCTCGGCCGAGCCAGATCGTGCCGTCGCGCCCGTAGGTCACGTCCGTCACGGGTGGCTGGAAGCGCGGGAGTGGGACGGAGTCGCGCGCGAAGCTCCTGGCCTGCGCCGCCGCCTGCACGAAGCGCGTGCGGAGGAAGAACTGTGCGAGCTCGTCGTGGATGCTGTCGCGGCTGGCGGCGGAGACAGGGTGCGGGGTGAAGTTGTACGCGCGGTCGAACACCACCTGCCCGGAGGGACGATAGCGCGCCACGCGGAACCGGGTCCTTTCCGCGCCTGCCGGGATGGGACGGTGGACGACGACCACCCCGCTGCCGTCCGGCGCCGCATCCCAGAGCGAGTTGAACGGAAGCGGCACGTCCATGTTCATCACCAGCCGCGCGCGGCGGATGACCTCGAAGTGCCCCCGCACCTCCAGCGGCCCGAACCCGCCCCGGACGGCGCCTGTACGGTCCATCCGCAGCAGGGGCAGCGTGCGCGCGGTGCCCTGCTGGATGCTCGCCGTGCTCGGAATCGGCTGTCCGACCAGGCTGCCGTCCGCGAGCGCGGCGGCAGGTCCGGTCGGATACCCCGTGCCCGGGATCACCTCCGTCGCGGCGCGGGTGGACTGCAGGACCCGCCCGCGCGCGTCGAAGAAGGTGATGCGGTGCTGCACCGGGTCCGCCGCCCAGAGCGAATCGCCCTTCCAGCCGATGCGCTCCAGCGCCTGGAACTCGCCCGGACCCGCGCCGCCGCGCCCGAACGTTCGCACGTAGGCACCGCGCGCGTCGAACTGCCGGATCACCTTCTCCTGCGGCTGCGCGACGTAGATGTCGCCGTTGCGGCCGATGGCCACGTCGCCGACGCGCGACAGCGTGTAGCTCGGCCGGTCCTGGCTCCCGATGCGCAGGTCCCGGACGAGCGTCCACCGCTGTGGAGGGGCCGGCCCCTGCGCCCATGCCGGGTACGGCGATGCGGCCGCGGCGGCGAGCACGGCGAACAGACGCAAGGCCGCTGCTGGCGAAGGAGGACGGATCATGTACGGCCTACAGCACGATCCGCTGCGTCAGGGCGATCTTCTCCGCGGCCGCGGCGGCCGTGTACCGGCGCGTCACCACGGCCCCGTCGCACGGCCGGCGAAGAACGAACGCCTCCGCGAGCTCAGGTGTGGCGGCCTGCGCGGCCGCGAACCGGAA
This sequence comes from Longimicrobium sp., assembly GCA_035715345.1. Lineage (GTDB taxonomy): Bacteria > Gemmatimonadota > Gemmatimonadetes > Longimicrobiales > Longimicrobiaceae > Longimicrobium. The sequence goes on along the minus strand of DASTLD010000632.1, from coordinate 4,873 downwards.
CAGGCCTGCCGGTGTGGCCGCTTGGGCGAGCGCGGGCGCCGGCGCGGGCGTTCCGCGCCGCGGGTCCACGATGGAGCCGTCACCTCCCAGCAGGCCGTAGCCGCACCCGCCGGTCTCGGAGATGCACGCGGCGCCGCCGTTGGCAAAATGGTATTCCTGACAGTTGTACCCGCAGTTGCTGAGGTCGGAGACGGGGCATCCGAGCAGGCAGCGGGTGCCTTCGCAGCCCTTGCAGTGCTGCTGCTGCGCGATCGCGCGGTCGGGGCTGGCGCCCAGCGCGAGCGCCAGGCCCGTGGCGAGGGTGAAGATCCAGCGAGGTGTCATGGTGGAATCCTCCGCGAAAGGAAGGTTACCTCTCCGTCCTCCAACGCCACCCGTAAAGCACCAGCTCGGGGCGCTCCACCCGCCGGACACCGACCAGCACCTCCTGGCCCGGCACCGCCCCGATCACCCCCACCGGCGAGTCTACCATCGTCTGCCGGAGGATGGCGCCGTCCGCATCGTAGAGCACGAAGAGCCGGTGGTCGCTCCGGAGATCGGAGAAGGTCCGCAGAAACCCTTCGCCGACCGGAACCAGGCCCACGGAAACCCAGAGCGGCTCGACCCCCGCCGCGCGGGCCACCGCGCCGGCCAGGTCGGGAGTGGCGAACCCCGCCTCCCGCACGGGCTCGCCGGGCGCGGCATGCCACACGGTATGGGGCGCGCCGGCCAGACCGACGAGAACCGTCGCCCCGCGGGGGGTGAAGTGCGCATCCACAGGGACGCTGTCGGGCACTGGCAACCGGACGGCCGGGCCCACCGATCCGGCAGCATCCGCCCACGCCAGGACCATCCCGCCCTCCGCGTCCGTGCCGACCAGCGCCCATCCGTCCGCCGTGCGCTGCGCCTGGTCCACTTGGAAGGGCGCGGCGACAGCGGTGTTCCGCACGATGCGGCCTTCGAGGGTGAGCACGAGCAGCCGGGACGCGTCGCCGTCGATGACCTCCAGCAGCGTATCGGATGATGCGGCCACTCCCACGGGCCGCAGCAGCTCGGGCGCGCGGACCACGACCCATTCTCCGGAAGGGCGCAGGACGAGGAGGGTGGCGTCGTGGACGCCGCGCACGGCAACGCTCCCGCCGGCAGTCGCGTGGACGCTGGCGGGCGAGAAGTCGGGCGGGAGCGGGTGCACGGCGAGAAGTTCCAGCTCCAGCCGGTCGGCGGGCTGGGCGTGCAGAAGGGGCGGCGCGCCCGCGAGCGCCGCCAGGACGGAGAGTGAGACGGGGAGCGGATGGAGATGCATCGCCCGGCACTCGAACGAAGAGGCCCGCCTTTCAGGACTCCGTACGAATAGGCCGGAAAAGCTCCCTCGTCAAGCCTGTCCCGGACGAGCGTTGCCGTCCGCGGCAGGTGCCCCCTACGCGTCGATGTTGTATTCCTTGAGCTTGCGGTAGAGCGTGCGCTCGCCGATGCCCAGCATCTCCGCGGCGCGGCGGCGGTTGCCGCGGGAGTGCAGCAGCGCGGCGCCGATGGCCTGCCGCTCCATCTCCTCCATCGTCATCCCGGGCCGGAAGACGACGGTGCCCTCCTCGCGCTCCGGCTCCGGCTCGCGCACGCCGACCTCCACGGGGTAGGTGGCGGCGCCGATCTCCACCTGCCCCGCCTGCCCCCCCAGCCCCAGCGGTCCCGACCCCAGCGCGATGGGCGCGGCGCCGCCGAAGCTGCCCAGGATGGGCCCGGCTCCCGCGGGCACCAGCCCGTCGCGGTGGCGCGCGCGGTACAGCTCGAACTCGCGGCGCAGGTCCTCCATGTCCATGCGCAGCTCCAGCAGCGTGCGCAGGATGAACTCCAGCTCCGGGCTGTGCTGCGACGCCCCCGCACCGTTGCCCGCCTCCGGCCGCCGCGCCATGGGCACGTGCACGGGCAGCAGCGTCTCGCGGCGGCCGTGGCGCACCTCCGGCGGGATGTCCTCCGGGCGGATGACGCGGCCCGGCGCCAGCACCACCATGCTCTCCACCAGGTTGCGCAGCTCGCGCACGTTGCCCGGCCAGTCGTAGTCCACCAGGATGCGCAGCGCCTCCGGGTCGATGCCCACGAACGGCCGGTCGTGCTCCGCGCTGAACTGGCGGATGAAGGCGTCGATGAGGCGGGGGACGTCCTCGCGGCGGGCGCGCAGCGGCGGCAGCTCGATGCGCAGGATGTTGAGGCGGTGGTACAGGTCGCGGCGGAACTCGCCCACCATCACCTGCTCGCGCAGGTCGCGGTTGGTGGCGGTCACCACGCGCACGTCCACGCGGATGGACTCCTCGCCGCCCACGCGGCGGAACTCGCGCTCCTCCAGCACGCGCAGCAGCTTGGTCTGCGTGCCGTGCGGCATCTCCCCGATCTCGTCCAGGAAGATGGTGCCGCCGTTGGCCAGCTCGAAGAAGCCCTTGCGCCGGTCCGTGGCGCCGGTGAAGGCCCCCTTCTCGTGGCCAAACAGCTCGCTCTCCAGCAGGTTCTCCGGCAGCGCGGCCACGTTGACCGCGATGAACGGCCGGTGCCGGCGCGGGCTGAGCGCGTGGATGCCTCGGGCCACCAGCTCCTTGCCGGTGCCGCTCTCGCCCAGGACCAGCACGGTGGAGCCGACGGGCGCGATCTGGACGATGCGCTCCAGCACCTCCTCCATCGCGTCCGCCTCACCCACGATGCCGGTGATCTCGCGCAGCTCCTCGCGCTGGATCAGGCGGCGGCCCACCAGGGCCACCTCGTCGGCGTCCACGGGCTTGGCAAAGCACTCGGACAGGCCCAGCGCGCGGCAGGCGGCGCGGCCGGTGGCCTCCGTGGTCTCCAGCAGGCCGATGACGGGCAGGCGCCCGCGCTCGCGCGCCGCGGCCACCAGGGCGCGCGCGCGGCGCTCGCGCAGGCCGCCGGTGATGACCACCAGCAGCGGCTCCGCGAGGGCGTCGCCCAGGCTCTCGCCGGGGGCCAGCAGCTCCACGCGGAGGCCCTGCGCCTCGAAGGACGCCCGCAGCCGGACCGCCGGCTCCAGGTCGTCCGTGGTGATCAGGACCGCTTCCGCCAATGTGCTTCCGGGTGGATGATGACGATGTCCGCGTTCGACTCCGAGAGCGCGGTGCTGCTGGAACTGCGTTTTTGGGCGTGTCCCTCCGCTGCGCTCCGGGCCGGGCTGCGCGCGCCGTAGGCAACGATACGACTGTTGCCAACGGCGCCGAGCCCCCTCCGCAGGCCGGCACGATACTGCTGTGCCGCCCTGCTCCGGGTTCTCGGCCCTGCGGGCGCGCATCCCTCACGCGACGGCACCCGCGAATCTCCGTTCTCCCGCGTCGGCGGCGTCCCTCCGAGCGGCGGCATGGCCCCGTAGAGACGCCCCGGCGGGGCGTCTCTACCATGGAAATGCGTGGTCCCGCGCTCCGGGCGCGGCGCCCCCCCGTTCAGTCGGCGAAGGCCGACTTCACGTTTTCGTCGCCGCGATTTCAATCGCCGGGCGGCCCGTTCGCCCAGCCTGTCCCTCAGTCCTTGCGGACCGTGCCGCCCTTGTGGAACGGGGGACGGACGACCTCGGCGGGGATGGCGGTGCCGCGGATCACGATGCCGATCTCCGTGCCGGGCTTCGCCGCCGCCGCGGGGACGTACGCCATGCCGATGCCCTCGCCCAGCGTGGGGCTCAGCACGCCGCTGGTCACCTCGCCCGCCTGCTGCCCATCCACCGTCACCGGGTAGTGCTGGCGGGGAAAGCCGCGCTCCTTGAGGCGGAAGCCGACCAGCTTGCGCGCGATCCCCTGCTCCTTCTGCCGCGCCAGCGCGTCGCGCCCCACGAAATCGCCCTTGTCCATCTTGACCACCCACCCCAGCCCCGCCTCCAGCGGCGACGTCTGCTCGTCCAGGTCGTTGCCGTACAGCGCGTATCCCATCTCCAGCCGCAGCGAGTCGCGCGCGCCCAGGCCGGCGGGGATCAGGCCGTCGTCCGCGCCCACCTCCAGCAGGCGCCGCCACAGCCGCACCGCATCGTCCGCGGCCACGTACAGCTCGAAGCCGTCCTCGCCCGTGTAGCCGGTGCGGCTGATGGTGGCCGGGATGCCGTCCACCGCGCCCTCGGCGAAGTGGTAGTAGCGGATGGCGGGCAGGTCGGCGTCGGTCAGGCGGCGCAGGATGGCCTCCGCCTTCGGCCCCTGCAGCGCCAGCAGGGCGATCTCCTCCGTGCGGTCCACCAGCTCCACGCCGAAGTCGGCCGCGAACTGCTGGATCCAGCGGAAGTCCTTGTCCTTGTTGGAGCCGTTGACCACCAGCAGGTAGTGGCCGGGGTAGCGGTAGACGAGCAGGTCGTCCAGCAGCCGGCCGTCGTGGTTGGGCAGCGTGCTGTACTGCGCCTGGCCCACCTCCAGCTTCGACGCGTCGTTGGTGGTGACGTGCTGCACGAAGTCCAGCGCCCGCTCGCCGCGCACCTCGAACTCGCCCATGTGCGACACGTCGAACAGGCCCGCGGCGTGGCGCACCGCGTGGTGCTCGGCGGTGATGCCGGTGGGGTACTGCACCGGCATCTCGTACCCCGCGAAGGGGACGAGCTTGGCGTTGAGCGCGGCGTGCTCGCCGTGCAGCGGGGTGCGCAGAAGCGTGGCGTCGGCGGCCATCGGGCAGACGGGATCGGGCGGTGGCGAAGGGCTCGGGTGCGAGGCGCTGAACCTAACGCGGGAGGCAGGCTGTCACAACGGCAGGGCCCTCACCCTGCGTGCACGGCAGGCGCGCGACTTCGTCGCTCCTGCCGCGCACGCTGTCCCTCTCCCACCAACTGCGCGGGAGAGGGCGAACGGTGGTGCGGGGATGCAGGGTGCTTCTCATGCGCGGAGGCCCCCTCCCCGCTCGTTCCTCGCTGCCCCTCCCCCAACTTCGGGGG
>DASTLD010000631.1:0-11509 GCA_035715345.1 Longimicrobium sp. | reverse complement strand
GGCTCCCCCCCTCTCCCGCTCCGCGGGGGAGGGGGGGCTGGGGGGGAGGGGACCCCTCCGCATGCGGCTATCCCTTTGCTCGCCCGGTTCTTGCCCCGCGCGGCGCCCGGCACGCGCGCGGCGGCCGCGCGCATCGAGAGCATCCCCGGACCCGGTGCAGTGAATCCCAGCGAAACCCCGTCCGGCGGCGGGAGCGGCTCGTTCCGCGTCCCCTCGTCGACCTACCGCATCCAGTTCAACGCCGGCTTCACCTTCCGCGACGCGGCGTCCATCGTCCCCTACCTGGCCGAGCTGGGCGTCAGCGACCTGTACGCGTCGCCGTACCTGCAGGCGCGGCCCGGCAGCCTGCACGGCTACGACATCGTGGACCACGGCACGCTCAACCGCGAGATCGGCAGCGAGCACGACCACGCCCGGCTGGCGGCGGCGCTGCGTGAGCAGGGAATGGGCCACCTGCTCGACATCGTCCCCAACCACATGGGCATCGCGGGCGGCGCCAACCAGTGGTGGAACGACGTGCTGGAGAACGGCCCCACCAGCGCCCACGCCCCCTTCTTCGACATCGACTGGACCCCGCGCAAGGTCGAGCTGGACGGCAAGGTGCTGCTGCCCGTGCTCGGCGGCCAGTACGGGCGCGTGCTGGAGGCGGGCGAGCTGAAGCTGGTGTTCGAGAAGGGCCGCTTCCGCATCCAGTACTGGGAGACGCCCTTCCCCGCCGCCCCCTCCAGCACCGGGGCGGTGCTGCGGCTGGCGCTGGAAAGGCTGGACGGCGTGCTGGACACGGAGCACCCGGACCGCATGGAGCTGGAGTCCATCGCCACCGCCCTGGAGCGGCTGCCGGCGCGGCGCCACATCGACCCCGTCAGCGTCTCCGAGCGGCGCCGCGAGAAGGTGGTCACCCAGCGCCGCCTGTCCGCGCTCTACGACGCGTCCGCCGACGTGCGGGGGGCGCTCGACGCGGCGGTGGAGGAGTTCAACGGCACGCCCGGCAATCCGCACTCCTTCGACCGGCTGGACGCGCTGCTCAACGAGCAGGCGTACCGGCTGGCCTTCTGGCGCGTGGCGGCGGAGGAGATCAACTACCGGCGCTTCTTCGACGTCAACGACCTGGCCGGCGTGCGCGTGGAGGTGCCGCGCGTGTTCCAGGAGACGCACCGGCTGATCCTGCGCCTGGTCAGGGAGGGCCGCGTCACGGGGCTGCGCATCGACCACCCGGACGGCCTGTTCCACCCGCACGACTACCTGCGCACCCTGCAGCGCGAGTGCGGCGGCGCGGAGCCCGGCCAGCACGTCTACCTGCTGGTGGAGAAGATCCTGACCGGCGACGAGCCGCTGCCGCGCGAGTGGCCCGTCGCCGGCACGGTGGGATACGAGTTCCTCAACCGGGTCAACGGGCTGTTCGTCGCGCAGGCCAACGAGGAGGCGATGGACACCGCGTACCGCGTGTTCACGGGGTCGCGCGCGCGCTTCCCGGACCTGGTGTACGAGAAGAAGCGCCTGATCCTGCGCGTGGCCCTGGTCAGCGAGCTGACCGTGCTGACCAGCATGCTCAGCCGCATCAGCGAGCAGAACCGCTGCTCGCGCGACTTTACCTGGGGCGCGCTGCGCGACGCCCTGCGCGAGACGGTGGCGTGCTTCCCCGTCTACCGCACCTACGTCGACGCCTACGCGGGCGTGGTCACCGAGCGCGACGCGGGATACGTGGACCAGGCGGTGCGCCGGGCCAAGCGCCGCAACCCGGGCACCAGCGGCCTCATCTTCGACTTCATCCGCGACACGCTGCTGCTGAAGTGGCCGGACGGGCTGGCGCCGGAGGGGCGCGAGGAGCACGCGCGCTTCGTGATGAAGTTCCAGCAGCTCACCGGGCCGGTGATGGCCAAGGGCGTGGAGGACACCAGCTTCTACGTGTTCAACCGCCTGGTGTCGCTCAACGAGGTGGGGGGCGAGCCGGACCGCTTCGGCATCAGCCCGGAGGAGTTCCACGCCTTCAACCTGGAGCGCGCGGAGCAGTGGCCGCACGCCATGTCCGCCAGCTCCACGCACGACACCAAGCGCAGCGAGGACGTGCGCGCCCGCATCAACGTGCTCTCGGAGATCCCGGATCTCTGGAGCGAGCGCGTCAACGCCTGGGCGGGGCTCAACGCGGGGCTGCTGCGCGACGAGGACGGCCAGCGCATTCCCGACGCCAACGACGAGTACCTGCTGTACCAGACGCTGGTGGGCGCCTGGCCCTTCGGCACGCTGGACGACCAGGCGCACCAGGACTTCGTGGCGCGCGTGCAGCAGTACATGGAGAAGGCCACGCGCGAGGCCAAGACGCACACGAGCTGGATCAACCCCGACCCCGCCTACGACGAGGGCCTCGAGGACTTCATCGCCGCCATCCTGCGCCGCGGGGAGAACGGGTTCGTGGACGACCTGCTCCCCTTCCAGCGCACCATCGCGCGGCTGGGGATGCTCAATTCGCTGGCGCAGACGCTGGTCAAGCACACGTCGCCCGGCGTGCCGGACGTGTACCAGGGGCAGGAGACCTGGGACTTCTCGCTGGTGGATCCCGACAACCGCCGCCCGGTGGACTTCGCGCTGCGGCGCGCGCTGCTGGAATCGCTGCGCGAGCGCGCGGAGCAGGTGGACCGCGGTCAGTTGTGCCGCGAGCTGGTGGAGGGATGGGAGGACGGGCGCATCAAGCTGCACGTGGTGCAGACCGCGCTGCGCCTGCGCCAGGCCCTCCCCGCCGTCTTCTCCGCGGGCGAGTACGTGCCGCTGGTCGCCGAGGGCGATTGCGCGGAGCACGTGCTGGCCTTCGCGCGCACCGGGGGCGGCGCTGCGGTGATCACCGTCGTCCCCCGCCTGGTGGCCACACTCACCCGCGACCGCGGCTTCGCGCTGCCGGACGCGCGCACGTGGAAGGGCACGCGCATCCCGCTGCCGGCGCACCTCGCGGGCGCGTACCGCAACGCACTGACGGGGGACGAGGTGCGCGCGGGGGAGGACGGGATCGCGGCGGGGGAGGTGCTCGGCGCGTTTCCGGTGGCGCTGCTGGAGCGGATGTAGAGACCGTCACCCTGCACGGCGCCGAGGCGCGCAACCTCGTCGCGTCCTCGGAGCCGTGCCGCCCTCTCCCGCAACGTGCGCGGGAGAGGGCGTACGCCGGCGCGATGCCCGGTCTTCCGTGTTGCCGCGGCGTCACGTCGGCCGCGGCGACGTCACGGCTTCGGTGGCCTGGGCTTGATCTCGCACTGCGGCGGAACGCTGGCGGTGCAGATGACCGACGGGGATTGCGACGCCGAGACCTCGTCCGGCGCGCGCACTTCCGGTGCGGTGCTGGGCTGGCACCCGGCGAGGACGACGGAGACCGGGATCGCCGCTACGATGCGCCTCATGGTTCCCTCCCCTGGAGATGGTTGCACCCCCGACGAGATGCATCCCGCGAGCCAGACCCGGGGCCGGAGCACCCGCGGGGAAGCCGGCTAATCCCCTCGCACCGCGGAGCTGTGGTAGTCGATCAGGTAGACCTGGAACACACAGCCCGGCTGCACGGGCACGTACAGCACCCAGCCACCCCCTGCTTCCTCGTCCAACCCCTCCTCCGCGAACAGCGGCACGCCCCGGTGCTCGCCCACGCGCTCCAGGTACTCCCCCTCGATCACCCGCGGCAGTCCGTACTTGGCCAGCCGGCGCCCTCTCCAGGGGAGCATCTCGCCGTCGATGAACCAGCGCGCACTGGCCGCATACGGCGAATCCGCGGGGAACGCCTCGGAGAACGGGCGCCCCTGGTAGGTGCTGTCGCCCGTGAGGACGTCGTAGCCGATGACCACCTCCTCCAGCCCGCCGCCGCGCAGGACGCAGACGCGGACGGGCTGCGCGGTGGTGATGCTGACCGGCGGCGGGGCGGGCGGGGTCGGCTCGGGCGCGTTCACCCGGGGACGGCACGCCGGCTCCGGCGGGACGCGGGCGGGGGCGCAGGCGGCGCCCGCCAGCGCCGCGGCCAGGACCAGCGCGCGGACGGGCATGCGGCTCATCCCGGGAAGGCGGTGTCGTGGTACGCCTGGAACACGCAGCCCGGGCGCACGGGCACCCAGAGCACCGTCCCGCCGCCGTCCGCCGCGGCGTACACCGGGACGCCGCGGTACCGGCCCACCCGCACCACCTCCCGCGGGGCCAGCTCCCGCGGCGGGCCGTGCCTGGCGAGCGCGCGGCCCTGCCAGGGGAGCACCTCCCCCTCGATGTACCAGCGCGCGCCGCCAGCGTACTGTGGTCCCGTGCGGTGCGCCTCGCGGAAGGGGCGGCGCTCCGGGTTGGTCACCGTGTCGCCGGTCCGGGTGTTGTACAGCACCTCCACGTAGCGCAGCCCGTCGTCTTCCAGCACGCAGATGGGGATGGGGTGCCCCCCGCGATGCAGGAGCACCGGCGGCGGCGCGGCACCGGGCGGAGGCGCCGTGGCCCGCAGGAGGGCGGAATCGATGTATGGCTGGAACTCGCATCCGGTCCGCGCCGGCACGTAGACGATCCCCGCCGGGGCGTCCGGGCCCACCCCGGTGAACAGCGGCACCCCACGGTACTCCCCCGCGCGCACCAGCTCCCGGACGCCCAGGATGCGCGGCAGGCCGTACTTGCGGAACGTGCGGCCGGCGTGCTCGATCGGCTCGTGCGCGATGAACCAGGGCGCGTTCACGGCGTACTGCGGGCCGGTGGGATACACGGTCCTGAACAGGCGCCGGTCCAGCGTGAGGGTATCGCCCGTCCGCCTGTCGTACAGCACCGGGATGTTGCGGAGCTCCCCGTTCTCCACCACACAGACGTAGATGTCGCTGCCGGAGCCCGCCGTCTCCATCCTGCCGATGGGCACCGCTGCCGCATCCGGCCCGCCCGCCGCGGGCGCGGACGCGGCGGGGGCGGGGGGACGGCACGCCGCCAGCGCCGCCGCGGCGAGGACGCAGAGTCTCGCGTGCATCGTCACCCGGCCTGCACGAGGGTCTACCCGCGGACCGCGCCGATGAAGGGCGCGCCCACGTACGGCTGGAACTCGCAGCCGGGGCGCACCGGCACGTACAGGATCTCCGGCCGGCCGGTGGCGCCGGCGTCCGCGAAGAGCGCGATGCCGCGGTACTCGCCGTAGCGGACCAGCTCCTCGCGGCGCACGACCCGCGGCAGCCCGTACTTGGCGTAGCGGACGCCGTGGACCGGGATCGGGTCGCCGGTGATGTACCATGCCGCGTCCTGCGCGTATCCCGGCGGTACGGGGCGGCCGCTGGGCGTGGTGTCGCCGGTGAGGGGGTTGTAGCGCACCATCACGCCGCGCAGCTCGCCGTTCTCCAGCACGCACACCTCGATCTCCCGCTCCACCGGCTGCGTGCCCGGCGGCGGGAGAGGCGGCACCGGCGACGGAGCGGGCGGCGGGGCGGCGGGCGGCGGCGCGGCCGAGGGCGGCGCCGGGGAGCCGCAGGCGGCCAGCAGCGCCGCCGCCAGCACGGCCGCCGCCCGCGGCGTCATGCCCGCACCGCCTCCACCACGCGCTCCGCCAGCGCGCGCGGAATGCCCTGCACCGCGGCGACGGCCTCCGCCGTCGCGTGGCGCATGCTCCACAGCGTCTCGAAGCGCTCCGCCAGCGCGTCCACCCGCTTGGGGCCCAGGCCGGGGATCTTCTCCAGCACCACGGCCAAGCGCTCGCGCTCCAGCATGCGGCCGATCGCCTCGCCGTCGCTGGTGTCGTGGCCGCGCCCCGCCAGGTGCTCCAGGAACGCCAGCCAGTCCGCGTGGTCCCACCCGGACGGCCGCCCCTCCGCGAAGGCGCGCAGGTCCGCGCGCAGGTTCAGCGCCTCCTTCTCCCGCTTCTTCCGCGCGGCCGTCTCCGTGTAGGTCTCGCGCTTCTTGCGCCCGCCGGCCGGCGCGGCGCCCTTGGCGGCCGCCGCCGCGGCCTTCGCGCGCCCCGTCCCCGTCCTGCTCCCGTCCTCGCTCGTCGCCATATCTCCATCACCCCCGCGTGGTATCCGAATCAGTCCTGGCGCTTGAGCACCAGGATGGCCAGCGGCGGCAGCGTCAGCCGCAGCGACTGCGGCTGGCCGTGCACCGCCACCGGCACCGTCTCCACCGCGCCCTGGTTGCCCAGGTTGCCCCCGGCGTAGGCCTCCGCGTCGCTGTTCAGCAGCTCGCGGTAGGTGCCCGGCCGGGGCATGCCCAGGTGATAGTGGTGGCGCGGCACGGGCGTGAAATTGCACACCACGAGCACCTCCTCGCCAGAGGCGGCCCCGCGGCGGATGAACGAGACCACGCTCTGCTCCACGTCGCGGAAGTCCACCCACTCGAAACCCTCGTAGCTCACGTCCGTCTCCCACAGCGCCCGCTCGCGGCGGTAGACGTGGTTCAGGTCGCGCACCCAGCGCTGCAGGCCGCCGTGCAGCGGGTCGTCCAGCAGGTGCCAGTCCAGCGAGCGCCCCTCGCTCCACTCCCGCCACTGGCCGAACTCGCCGCCCATGAACAGGAGCTGCTTGCCGGGGTGCGTCCACATCATCCCCAGCGCCAGGCGCAGGCCGGCCGCCTTCTGCCACGCGTCGCCGGGCATCTTGTTGATCAGCGAGCCCTTGCCGTGCACCACCTCGTCGTGGCTGAAGGGCAGCATGAAGCGCTCGCTGAAGGCGTACATCAGCGAGAAGGTGACCAGGTTGAAGTGGTACTTGCGGTTGATGGGCTCCTCGCGCATGAAGCGCAGGAAGTCGTTCATCCACCCCATGTTCCACTTGAGGTGAAAGCCCAGGCCCCCCAGGTGCGGCGGCTGCGTGACCGCCGGCCACGAGGTGGACTCCTCCGCGATCATCAGCGCGCCGGAGCAGCGCTCGCGCACCAGCGCGTTCAGGTAGTGCAGGAAGTCGATGGCGTCCAGGTTCTCGCGCCCGCCGTAGCGGTTGGGGATCCACTGCCCCGGCTGGCGGCTGTAGTCCAGGTAGAGCATGGAGGCCACGGCGTCCACGCGCAGGCCGTCCACGTGGAACTCCTCGATCCAGTACAGCGCGTTGGCCACCAGGAAGTTGCGCACCTCCTTGCGGCCGAAGTTGAAGATCTGCGTGCCCCAGTCCGGGTGCTCGCCCAGGCGCGGGTCCTCGTGCTCGTACAGCGCCGTGCCGTCGAAGCGGCGCAGCGCGTGCGCGTCCTTGGGAAAGTGCGCCGGCACCCAGTCCAGGATGACGCCGATGCCGCGCTGGTGCAGGTGGTCCACGAACCAGCGGAAGTCGTCCGGCGTGCCGTGGCGGCTGGTGGGCGCAAAGTAGCCGGTCACCTGGTACCCCCACGACGGGTCGTAGGGGTGCTCCATGACCGGCAGCAGCTCCACGTGGGTAAAGCCCATCTTCTCCACGTAGTCGCCCAGCTCCCGGGCCAGCTCGCGGTAGGTCAGCGGGCGGTCGCCCTCCTCCGGGCGGCGCTTCCACGACGCCGCGTGCACCTCGTAGACGGACATGGGCGACGCGCACCAGTCCGCGTCGCGCCGCTTCTCCATCCACTCCGTGTCGCCCCACTCGTACGTCCCCCGCTCCACGACGACGGACGCCGTGGCCGGCCGCAGCTCCGCCGCGAAGGCCAGCGGGTCCGCCTTGAGGAAGGCGGCGCCCTGGCGCGGCAGGACCTCGTACTTGTAGACGCTGCCCGGCTCCAGCTCCGGGACGAACATCTCCCACACCCCCTGCGCCGGGTGCAGCCGCATCATGTGCTGCCGCCCGTCCCAGCCGTTGAAGGCCCCGACGACGCTGACCCGCCTCGCCGACGGCGCCCACACCGCGAAGCGCACGCCCCGCACGCCCTCCATCTCGCAGACGTGCGCGCCCAGCACCTCCCACAGGCGCTGGTGGGTGCCCTCGCCCACCAGGTACAGGTCGAACTCGCTGAGCGTGGAGGGAAAGCCGTAGGGGTCGATGCGCTCCTCCGTCTCCCCGTCCGCGCGGGTGATGCGCAGCCGCGCCAGGAAGGGCGACGTGCCGCGGGGCAGCACCGCCTCGAAGAAGCCCTCCGGGTGCACCTGCTCCAGCGCGGCCTCCTGGCCGTGCGGGTCCAGCAGGGCGACGGCGGCGGCGCCGGGCACGAAGGCGCGCGCCACCATGCGCAGCTCGCCGGCCACGGAGACGGTGTGCAGGCCGAGCACGCGGTACGGGTCCGGGTGCTCGGCGCGGGTGATGAGGGTGACGTCGTGCTCGAGGGTCGCGAAGGCCATCGGGTGCGGGCTCGGGAGATCGGCTAAGGCGCTGGAAAACCGCGCCTTGCTGCCGCCAATCCCGTGCCGCCGGGTGGCTCAGCGGGTGATGCCCGCCGCCGCGGCGGCGTCGAGCATCCACGCGATGCGCGAGTGCGTGAGTGCGTCCGTGCGTGCGTGCGGGAGCGGCCTTGCGCCCGCCCCCACCATCTGCGCGGGGATGCGGAGCGGGTCCAGCGGGCCGCGCAGCGCGGTGCGGACGATGGCGGCCTTGCCCGCGCCCGTCACCAGCATCTCCACCCGCGCCGCCGCCCTCAGCACCGGGGGCGTCAGGGTGATGCGCGGCTCCCCCGCCGGCTGCTGGATCGCGTCCGCCACCGTCCGCCCCCGTTCCAGCAGCAGCGGGGAGAAGGGGAAGAGCGACGCCGTGTGCCCGTCCGGCCCCATCCCCAGGTGCACCAGGTCGAGCCGGGGGATGCCGGGCCCGAAGAACGCCGCCAGCTCCTCCGCGTACCGCCGCGCTCCTTCCGCCGCCGGCAGCTCGCCGCGCATGCGATGCACGTTCTCCGGCGGGACGGGCACGCGGGAGATGAACGCCTCGTGTGCCATCCCGTAGTTGCTGCGATGATGCCCGGGCGGCACGCAGCGCTCGTCTCCCCAGAACAGGTGCACGCCCTCCCAGGGGATGGCGGAGCGGAACGGCTCCTCGCCCATCAGGCGATACATCTCCACCGGCCCGCTCCCCCCCGACAGCGCGACGGAAAATCGCCCGCTGTCCCGCACCGCCGCCCCCGCCCGCAGCGCGAACGACTCCGCCCCCGCCCACGCCGCCTCGCGCGCGTCCGGGTAGATGCAGATGGAGGGGGATGACGGCATCTCGGTGGGGATCAGGTTTGGTGTCCGTGGCGGTCATCCAGCCGGCGGTTGAAACCGCGCCTCCAAAAGCACGAAGTCCGCCTGCGCGGACTGCACGCGGAGATCGGCGTCGGCGGCAGAACAGGGCGCATGCGCGGGCGCCCCCACCCGCTCGCTTAGGCTCGCACCCTCCCCCAAGTCTGGGGGAAGGTTGTTGGGCCTGCGCAAGGGAAGCCAGCCTCCCCGCGGTTCAGGTCTCCCCCTCTCCGCGCGCCTCGTGCACCGGCCCACTCGTGGCACGGAGCCTGGCGGGCGCGGGGGGAGGGGGCCGGGGGGTGGGGCCCCGCGCAGACCTCCGCCCCATCTGGTTCGGTTCCCGCACGCCCCTACCCCGGCTGCCGCCACCGCCGCCCCTCGCGCGCGAGCAGCGTGTCCGCGCAGGTGGGGCCCCAGCCGCCGGCGGGGTACTGCTCCGGCTCGCTCTCGTCCGCCGCCCACGCCTCCAGGATGGGCGTGATCAGCGTCCACGCCGCCTCCACCTCGTCGCGCCGGGCGAACAGCGTGGCATCGCCCAGCATGGCGTCCAGCAGCAGCCGCTGGTACGCCTCCGGGCTCTCCGTGCCGAACGCCGTGCGGTAGTCGAAGTCCATCGTCACCGGCTTCAGGCGCCCCTGCAGCCCCGGCACCTTGGCCTCGAAGTACAGCGAGATGCCCTCGCGCGGCTGGATGTGCAGCACCAGCGCGTTCACCTCCGGGCGGTCCTGGTCCACCACGTCCATCACCGGGTGCGGCGCGGGGCGGAAGAACACCACCACCTCCGTGGCCTTGGCCCCCAGCTTCTTTCCCGAGCGCAGGTAGAAGGGCACGCCCGCCCAGCGCCAGTTGTCCACCCACAGGCGCAGCGCCGCGAACGTCTCCGTGCGGCTGTCCGGCGCCACCCCCTTCTCCTCGCGGTAGCCGGGTTCCTCGTCCCCCCCGCCGCGCGCGTACTGGCCGCGCACCGCGTCCGCCCTGACCGTCTGGCCCGTCAGCGGGCGGATGGCGCGCAGCACCTTGACCTTCTCGTTGCGGATGGAGTCCGCGTCGTAGCTGGCGGGCGGCTCCATGGCCACCAGCGTCAGGCACTGCAGCAGGTGGCTCTGCACCATGTCGCGCAGGGCGCCGCTCTTCTCGTAGTAGTTGGCGCGCCCCTCGATGCCCACCTTCTCCGCGACGGTGATCTGCACGTGGTCCACGTAGGTGCGGCTCCACAGCGGCTCCCAGATCACGTTCGCGAAGCGGAAGACCAGCAGGTTCTGCAGCGTCTCCTTGCCCAGGTAGTGGTCGATGCGGAACACCTGCCGCTCGTCGAACACGCGCAGCAGCACGGCGTTCAGCTCGCGCGCGGTGTCCAGGTCGTGCCCGAACGGCTTCTCCACCACCACCCGCGTCCAGCAGGGGTCGTCCGGCCCCGTCACCAGCCCCGCCGCGCCCAGGTCCCGCGCGATCTCGTCCACCACCAGCGGCGGCACGGCCATGTAGTACAGCCGGTTGCCGGGAATGCCCAGCTCCCCCTCCACCTTCTGCAGCTGCTCCTTGAGCCGCTCGAACCCCTCCTCGTCGTCGAACACGTGGCTGGCAAAGAACAGCCGCCGCGCGAACTGGTCCCACTCCCCCGCGTCCGGCTTCTCCGCGAACTCCTCCATCCCCGAGCGCATGCGCTCGCGGTAGGCGTCGTCGTCCATCGTCTCGCGCGCCAGGCCCACGATGGCGAACGCCTCCGGCATCAGCTTCTCCTGCCAGAGACGGTACACGGCGGGGATCAGCTTGCGGCGCGCCAGGTCGCCCGTGCCGCCGAAGATGACCAGCGTCAGCGGCTGCGGCGCGCGCGGCGGCCGCAGCGACGTGCGGAGCTGGGGCGCCGGCGTGGGCGGGGGCGGCGTGCCGGCCACGGCGGGGTCCGCGCTCACGCGGCGCCCTCCCCCTCCGCCGTCTTGACCGCGTGCCCGCCGAACTGGTTGCGCAGCGCCGCGATGACCTGCGCGGAGTACGACTGCTCCTGCCGCGAGCGGAAGCGCGCCAGCAGCGACAGGGTGATGACGGGCGCGGGCACGTCCAGGTCCAGCGCCGTCTCCACGGTCCAGCGCCCCTCGCCGGAGTCCGCCACCCACCCCTGGATGCGCTCCAGCTCCTGCCCCTCGTCCGCGTACGCGCGCTCCAGCAGCTCCAGCAGCCACGAGCGGACCACGCTCCCGTGGTTCCACAGGGCCGCCACGGCGCGCAGGTCCAGCCCGAAGTCCGCGGCGTGCAGGATCTCGAACCCCTCGGCGTACGCCGCGAGGAGCCCGTACTCGATCCCGTTGTGGACCATCTTGGTGAAGTGCCCCGCCCCGCTGGCGCCCACGTGCAGGTAGCCGTTCTCGGGCGCCAGCGTGCGGAACACGGGCTCGCAGAGGCCCACGGCGTCGGCCGGGCCGCCCACCATCAGGCAGTAGC
>DASTLD010000630.1:0-18805 GCA_035715345.1 Longimicrobium sp. | reverse complement strand
GGCGATCTCCTGCGTGATGGCCGCCTGGCGGATGCGGTTGTAGGTGCGGGACAGGTCCTCCAGCAGGTCGCCCGCGTTGTCCGTCGCGTTCTTCATGGCCGTGCGCCGCGCGCCGTGCTCCGCCGCGCTGGTCTCCACCAGCGCGCGGTACACGCTGTTGCGCACGTACAGCGGCAGGATGCGCCCCAGGATCTCGTCCGCGCCAGGCTCCAGGATGTAGTCCAGCTCCCCCGCCTCCGCCCCCTCGGGCGCCACCACGGGAAGCAGGTTCATCGTGGTGGGCGGCGTGGAGAGCGCCGAGTTGAACTTGGCGTACACCACGTACACCGCGTCCAGCTCGCCGTCCACGAAGCGCTGGGTCAGCCCGTCGATCAGCCGCTGCGCGTCGTCCGCCCCCGGCCTGTCGCCGATGTCGCTGACGGAGCTGTGCAGCGCCTCGCCCGCGAAGCGGAAGTACTGGATGCCCTTCTTGCCGGAGGCGTGCAGCTCCGCCTCGGCGCCCTCGGCGCGCAGCCGGGCCAGCAGGGTGCGCGCCTCGCGGATCAGGTTGGCATTGAAGGCGCCGGCCAGGCCGCGGTTGCTGGTGATGAGCAGCACCGCCGCGCGCCGCACCTGCGCCGGCTGGCGCAGCAGCGGGTAGCGCCCGGCCAGCTCCGGCGTCAGCAGCCGGCCGATGACCCCGGCCAGCCGCTCGGCGTAGGGGCGCGCCGCCGCCACGCGGTCCTGCGCGCGCTTGAGCTTGGACGTGGACACCATCTCCATCGTCCGGGTGATCTTGCGCGTGTTCTGGACCGTGCGGATGCGGCCCTTCAGCTCTCGTGCTTTCGCCATTTATCTGCCCGGGGAATGAGGTTACAGGTCCGAGGTTACAGGGTACAGGTTACAGGTTACAGCCTTCAAAAGACCGGCAGTTGCAGGCTGTAACCTGTTCCCTGTCCCCTGTCCCCTATCTCCCTGTCCCCTTCCGTTTCAGTACGACTGCCGCGCCGCCGAGGCGTTGCTCTCCGGCTTGGACGACATCCGCAGCTGCTCCTCCGACATCCGCCGGTCGGCGTCCGTCTCCTGCAGGATGGCGCTGTTGTGGTAGTCGTCCGTGCCCACCGGCGAGTGCGGGTCGGCGAACAGCTCCGCGTACCGCTCGATGGCCTTCTTGAGCGCCGCCTCGTTGTCGCTCGTCAGGTCGCGGTTGGTGCGGATGGACTCCAGGATCTCCGGGTGCTGCGTGCGCAGGTACACGTGGAAGTCGCGCTCCCACACCTTGACCTGCGGCAGGTCCACCGCGTCCAGGTAGCCGTTGGTGAGCGCGTAGATGATGGCCACCTGGTGCTCCACCGGCGCCGGCGCGTACTGCCCCTGCTTGAGGATCTCCACCGAGCGGGCGCCGCGCGCCAGCTGGCGCTGCGTCACCGCGTCCAGCTCGCTGCCGAAGGCGGCGAAGGCCTCCAGCTCGCGGTACTGCGCCAGCTCGCCCTTGAGCTTGCCGGCCACCTTCTTCATGGCCTTGATCTGCGCGCTGCCGCCCACGCGGCTCACGGAGATGCCCACGTTCACCGCGGGGCGCACGCCGGAGTAGAACAGGTTCGACTCCAGGAAGATCTGCCCGTCGGTGATGGAGATCACGTTGGTCGGGATGTACGCCGACACGTCGCCCGCCTGCGTCTCGATGATGGGCAGCGCGGTCAGCGAGCCGCCGCCCTCGGCGTCGCTCAGCTTGGCCGCGCGCTCCAGCAGGCGGCTGTGCAGGTAGAACACGTCGCCCGGGTACGCCTCGCGCCCCGGCGGGCGGCGCAGCACCAGCGACATCTGGCGGTACGCCACGGCCTGCTTGGACAGGTCGTCGTACACGCACAGCGTGGGGCTGCCCTTGCCCTCTTCGTTCCGGGTGTACATGAAGTACTCGGCCAGCGCGGTGCCCGCGTACGGCGCGATGTACTGCATGGGCGCCGGGTCGCTCGCCGTGGCCGCGACCACGATGGAGTACTCCATGGCGCCGGCGTCCGTGAGCCGCTTGACCACGCCCGCCACCGTCGACGCCTTCTGGCCGATGGCGACGTACACGCAGATGACGCCCTGGCCCCTCTGGTTGATGATGGTGTCGATGGCGATGGCCGTCTTGCCCGTGCCGCGGTCGCCGATGATGAGCTCGCGCTGGCCGCGGCCGATGGGGATCAGCGCGTCGATGGCCTTGAGCCCGGTCTGCATGGGCTCGCCCACCGGCTTGCGCAGCACGATGCCCGGGGCCACGATGTCCACCTGGCGGCGCGCCACGCTGGCGATGGGACCCTTGCCGTCGATGGGCTCGCCCAGCGGGTTGACCACGCGCCCCAGGTAGCCGGGGCCCACGGGGATGTCGAGCACGCGGCCGGTGCGGCGCACGGGGTCGCCCTCGTGCAGCAGCGTCCAGTCGCCCAGCACCACCGCGCCGATGTTGTCCTCTTCCAGGTTCAGCGCCAGCCCGGTGACGGTCTGCCCCGTCTCGCTGGCGGTGAACTCGAGCATCTCGCTGGACATGGTGCCCTGGAGGCCGTAGACGCGCGCGATGCCGTCCTTGACCTCCAGCACCGAGCCCACCTGCTCGGCCTGCAGAACGTCCTCGTACCGCTCGATCTCGCCGAGCAGCACGTTCTTGATCTCGCTTGCGCGAAGCTGGGTGTCCGCCGTCGCCATCGGTTCGTCCTCGCTCTATCAGGGTCCAGCGTGCCGCTGGAGTTGGCCTGCCCGAAGAAAATAACTGCAAGGTTACAGGTTACAGGGGACAGGTTACAGCCGGCGTGTGCCCTTGCAGGCTGTAACCTGTAACCTGTTCCCTGTCCCCTATTCCCTATCCGTTCGCCCCCGCCGGGAGCTGCGACTCCATCAGCCGGCGGCGCAGCCCGGCCGCGCGGCTGCGGACGGAGCCGTCCAGGATCTCGTCGCCCAGGCGCAGCACCATGCCGCCCAGGAGCTCTGGGTCCAC
Source organism: Longimicrobium sp. (assembly GCA_035715345.1). Taxonomy (GTDB): domain Bacteria; phylum Gemmatimonadota; class Gemmatimonadetes; order Longimicrobiales; family Longimicrobiaceae; genus Longimicrobium. The sequence continues at coordinate 15,849 of DASTLD010000630.1, read as the reverse complement.
CCGGAAGGTGGGGATCACCGTGCGGCCGAGCTGCGCCTCCAGCGCGCGCTGGATCTCCGCCTGCAGCGCGGCGTCGGGCGCGTGGCTGATGGCCACGTCCACGCGGGTGCGCCCCATCCGCTCGTCCAGCAGGTCGCGGTACGCCCGCGCGATCTCCGGCAGCAGCGACTGGCGGCGCTTGTCCACCAGCACCATCACGAAGCGCACGAACATCTCGGGCGCGCGGCCGTCCAGCGACCGGCGCAGCGCCTCCTTCTTCTGCTCCGGGCGCACGCGCGGCGTCTCCAGGAACTGACGGGTGCGCGGGTCGCCGTCCAGCATGGCCGCCAGCCCGTCCAGCGCCCCGCCGAACTGCTCCGGCGCCGCGGGGCCCTGGCGCTCCGCCAGGGCCAGCAGCGTCTCGGCGTAGTTGCGGGCGATGATCTCGGCGCGCACGGCTCAGGCCCTCGCGGGCGCCCGGCCCAGCTGCGCCAGCGACTCCTGCACCAGCCGGCGGTTGTCCTCGGAGTCCAGGTTGCGGCGCACCAGCTTCTCCGCGGCGGCCATCGCCAGGACGACGGCGTCGCGGCGCACGGTGTCGAGCGCCATCTCGCGCTCGCTGGCAATGTCGCGGCGGGCGCGCTCCAGCATCTCCTGGCGCTCGCGGTTGGCCGCGTCCATCACCTCGGCGCGCATCTTCTCCGCCTGGCCGCGGGCCTCCTCCACGGCGCCGTGCACCCGGGCGCGCGTGTCCTCGAGGATGCGCTGGTTCTCCGCCAGCAGCGCGGCGGCGGCGTCGCGGTCGCGCTCGGCGGCGGAGGTCAGCTCCGCGATGTGCGCCTCGCGGGCCTCGACCGCGGCCAGGATCTTGGGATAGGCAAAGCGGCTCAGGACGGCCAGGACGATCAGGAAGATGACGATCGTCCAGATGGTCAGGCCCGGGTTGAGCGACAGCAGGCCGCCTCCGCCGCCCTCGCCGTGCTCCTGCGCAGGGAGCGGCGTGGCGCCGAGGACGAGGGCCGTGGTGGCAAGCAGCGAGCGACGCATGTGCTGATCTATCGCGAAAGTAGAGATTCCAATGGGACCCGCGCGGTGCCCCCGCGCGGGTCCCCCGTCCGCGGGAACGCTCAGCCGGCCAGGATGCCCTGCTGGATCATGAACGTCACCACGATGGCGAACAGGGCGGCGCCCTCGACGAAGGCGGCCAGGATCAGCGCGCCCGTCTGGATCTGCCCGGCGATCTCCGGCTGGCGGGCCATGCCCTCCGTGGCGCCGCGGCCGATCAGGCCGATGCCCAGGCCCGCGCCGATCACGGCCAGGCCGGCGCCCAGGCCGGCGCCCAGCAGGCCGTTGTTGAGGCCGCTGTTCGCGGCTTCCTGAAGCAGCATCATCTTCCGTATCTCCCGATGGAGAGTCAGTAGGTCTCGGGCACTGCCCCGGCGGAGCGGCGCTGCCGCCCGCGGACGCCTGTTCGGCCCTGCGGCCGCGCGTCCTCCCCGGGCGCCCATCTCCCGGGTACTGTACGACCGGGGTGGAGCGGACCCCGGCCGGCGGCGATGTTTTCGGACCTCGCCGCGAGGTCCGGCCTTCCGGAACTGCAGGTTACAGGTTACAGGGGACAGGTTACAGCCGGCCTCGCAGGCGGCGCCCCCCCGTAGTTGCCGGCTGTAACCTGTAACCTGTCCCCTGTAACCTCTCTCAGTGCGCGTGCCGCACCAGCCCGATGAACACGCTGGTCAGCATCGCGAAGATGAACGCCTGCAGGAACGCGACGAAGATCTCCAGGAACGTGACCGCGATGGCCATCAGCAGCGGCCCCGGCACGATGGCCCAGCTCCCGAACACGAAGATCAGGGAGATGATGGCCAGCAGCACGATGTGCCCCGCCGTCATGTTGGCCATCAGGCGGATGGCCAGCGCGAACGGCCGCGCGATCTTGCCCGCCAGCTCGATGGGGAACAGCGCCGCGGCCATCAGGTTGCCCGCGATGGGGTTCATCCCCTTGGGCACGAACCAGAGCGTGTGCCAGTAGTGCTTCGGGCCCTGCGAGATCAGGCCGCCGATCTCGACGACGACCATCGTCATCACCGCCAGCGCGGCCGTCACCGAGACGCTCGCGGTGGCGGTGGAGCCGTAGGGGATCAGGCCCAGCAGGTTCGTGAACAGGATGAAGAAGAAGAGCGTGACGACGAAGGGCACCAGCTTTTCCCCGCCGTGGCCGATGTTGGGCATGGCCACCTCGTTGCGGATGAAGAGCACCATCGCCTCGATCAGGTTGTGGCGCTTGCCCGCGGTGCGGCCCTTCTCCGAGCGCCGGGCCAGGCCGGCGCCGCCCAGCAGCGTCAGCAGCGTCAGCGCCGCGGCAATGCCCAGGAAGAGCACGTGCTTGGTGGGCGTCATGTCGAACGGCCCCACCATCCACGAGTGCGCGGGCGGAAAGTGCACCACCCCGAACGGCGTCTCCCATTCGCGGGAGTCCTGGATGTGGTGCATCATGTCCAGCTCGCCCTCGCCGTGCGCGGCGTCCGCCTGCGCGGCCTCCTGGCCGTGGGCGGCGGTCTCGCCCATGGTCTCCACCGCCGCGCCGCCGTGCGCGTCCGCGGGGGTGGGGGGCGCGCCGTGGCCGGCCTGCGCCTGCAGGGGCGCGGCCGAAAGGGCAAGGAGGACAGCGATGCGCTTGATCATCGATCGTTCCGATTCCGTGCGCCGGCGGCCATCACCACCGGCTCCAGCAGCGTGGTTGCGAACAGCACCGTCACCAGCGAGTACAGGAAGGGCGCGGGCTCCACGCCCGTGGCCGGCACGATGACCAGCGCCGCCACCACCACCAGCAGCAGCCGCCCCAGCAGCCCCACGCCGTACGCGGCCAGCGCGTTCCCGGGGAACGCGAAGACCGCGATGCCCAGCACCAGGAGCTGGAAGGCCGTGCCCAGCGCCACCCCGGCCGCCAGCGCGGCCCGCTCGGGCGTCATGGCCAGCCCCACCGCGTAGACCAGCACCCCCACCGCGACCACGGCCGCGGCCAGCAGGCCCGCCGGGCGCCTCGTCACCTGGGGCCCCGGTCCATGAGCCGCCGGTACATCCACAGCAGGCTCAGCGCGAACCCCACGAACACCCCCGCCATCAGCAGCCAGGGCCCGGTGCCCAGCCGCTCGTCCAGCCACCGGCCCAGGAACAGGAACGCCACCAGGACGATCCCGAACTGGAGGCCGATCCCGGCCAGCCGGGCCGGGTCCTGCCCTGGACCGCCGCGCGGGCGCGGCTCCTGCGAATTCGCCGTCATTCCTGCGTTTCCGGGGCCGAGGGGGGTGTTGGCGCGCCCAATATAGGAGCTTGTGAAATTTTTCGCAAGCGATGGTGGGCGCGCCGGATTCGCTTGCTTGACGCGCCACTTTCATGGCTTCTAATTTGCGCGCCGAGCGGCCGCCGTGACCGCGGACGCCCGCCCCGGCGCGTCCGTGCCGGTCCACCCGCGCCGCGCCCGGCCATGCACCGACCCCTGTTCCGCACCGCCCTGGCCGTGGCCGCGGCCGCCCTGCTGGGCGGCTGCCCTCCCCCGGCGCCCACGCCCATGACAGACGCCACGCCCCGGGCCGCGGCGGGCCCGCTGGTCTCGTCGCTGCAGGTGCAGCCTTCGCGCGACAGCGTGCGCCTGGTGCTGCAGGTGACCAACGCCGCGTCCACGCCGCTGGAGATCGCCTTCTCCAGCGGGCAGTCGTACGACTTCGGGGTGCGCGCCGGCGACCGCGACCTGTGGCGCTGGTCGGCGGACAAGGGCTTCATCCAGATGGTCCGCCAGGAGACGCTGGCCCCGGGCGAGACGCGCACCTACGCGGAGACCTGGACGCCGCCGCCCGGGGTCAGCGGCGAGCTGACCGCGACGGCGTGGCTCACCTCCAGCACCCACCCGGTGGAGCGCACCACCGTATTCCGCCTGCCTTGAACAGGCCCGCGCGCGCCCGCACGTTCCATTCCCACGTGGACGGAGACGCCCCCGCGGCGGCGCCGGTGCCCGGCGCGCCCGTGCCCGCGGACGTGCTGGCCGCGGCGGGCCGGCTGCGCGGCGTGGCGCGGCGCACGCCGCTGGAGCGCTCCGCCTGGCTGTCCCAACAAGTCGGCCGGGACGTTCTGCTCAAGCTCGAAACCGCGCAGCGCACGGGATCGTTCAAGGTGCGCGGCGCGTACAACGCCGTCGCGCTGCTGCCGGGCGAGGTGCGCGAGCGCGGCCTGGTGACGGCGTCCGCGGGCAACCACGGGCAGGGCGTGGCGCTGGCCGCCTCGCTGCACGGCGCGCGGTCGCTGGTCTTCGTCCCCCGCTCCGCGCCGGAGGCCAAGAAGCGGCGCATCGCCCGCTTCGGCGCGGAGCTGCGCGAGGTGGACGGGGGCTACGACGAGGCGCACCACGCGGCGGAGGCGCACGCGGCGGCGAGCGGCGCGGCCTTCGTGCACGGCTTCAGCGACCCCGCCGTCGTCGCGGGCGGGGGCACGGTGGGACTGGAGATCCTGGAGGACGCGCCCGGCGTGCGGACGCTGGTGGTTCCCGTGGGCGGGGGCGGGCTGGCGGGGGGGATCGGGGTCATCGCCCGCGCGCTGTCTCCCGGGATCCGCATCGTCGGGGTGCAGACGCCGCAGACCGCGGCCATGCACGCATCGCTCGCGGCGGGGCGGCTCGTCTCGCCCCCCTACGGGGAAACGCTCTGCGAGGGACTGTCTGGAGACGTGGACGAGCGGAGCCTGTCGCTGGCCCGCGCCGTGGTGGACGAGGTGGTGCTGGTGGACGAGGACGCGGTGCGCGCCGCCGTCCGCCGGCTGTACGAGGAGGAGGGCGTGGTGGCGGAGGGGTCGGCCGCGGTCGCCGTGGCCGCGCTGCTGGAGGGGGTGATGGGGGACGTGGAAGGGCCCGTCGCCGCGGTGCTGACGGGCGGCAACGTGGACGCGCGGCGGCTGGCGGCGATCCTGGCGGGGTGAGCGATGGCGACCATCCTCCCCTTTGCCGGCATCTGGCCCCGCGTCCACCCCACCGCCTTCGTGGCGCCGACGGCCACCATCATCGGCAACGTGACGGTGGAGGAGGAGGCCAGCGTCTGGTTCGGCGCCGTGATCCGCGGCGACGAGCCGGCGCACGAGATCCGGGTGGGCGCGCGCACCAGCGTGCAGGACAACGTGGTGCTGCACGTCAGCCGCCAGGGACCCACGGTGATCGGGCCGGACGTGACGCTGGGCCACGGCTGCATCCTGGAGAGCTGCGTGGTGGGCCGCGGCGCGCTGATCGGCATGAACGCCGTGGTGCTGCAGAAGGCCACCGTGGGCGACGAGGCGCTGGTGGCGGCGGGCGCGGTGGTGGGCGCGGGGGTGGAGGTCCCCGCGCGGCACCTGGCGGCGGGCGCGCCCGCGGTGGTCAAGAAGGAGCTGCAGGGCGAGTCGCTGCGCTGGGTGTCCACCAGCGCGGCCCATTACGTGGAGCTATCGCGCGAGTACCTGGCCCAGGGCGTTGGGCGGGTGGGCGCGCCGGAAAATGGAGGGGGACGATGAGCGACTTCAGGACCCGCGAGCACGAAGGGCCGCGCTACGACACGGCCCCCTACCTCCCCGCCGAGCCGCACCCCGCCCCCGCCCCGCGCCCCTCGCGCGCGGCGCCCCGCCCCGCCCCGGCGCCGCGGCAGAGCATGGAGGAGCTGCTGCGCACCCTGTGCGACCTGCCCGGCCCCACGGGCCAGGAGGACGCGGTGCTGGACTGGGTGGAGCGCGAGTGGGCCGGCCGCGGCCAGGTGACCCGCACCGCGGTGGGCAACCTGTACCTGCACCTGCCCGGCCCCGGACCGCGCGTGCTGATGGCGGCGCACGCGGACGAGCTGTCGCTCATCGTGCGCTCCATCACGGAGGACGGCTTCCTGCGCGTGCTGCCCGGCGAGCGCGACGTCTTCGCGTATCCCTACTTCATCGGCCACCGCTTCCGCATCCTGGCGGAGTCCGGCCCGCTGCCCGGCGTGCTGGCCACGACCACGGGGCACGCGCTGACGCCGGAGCAGAAGGAGCGCACCCGGCTGGCCTGGGACGACCTGTTCGTCGACGTGGGCCTGACCGCGGCGGAGGCGGAGGCGCAGGGCATCCGCGTGGGTACGCGCATGGTGTGGGACCCCGGCATCCAGCGCATGGGCCGGCTGCTGGTGGGCAAGGCGATGGACGACCGGCTGGGCGTGGCCGTGCTGGTGGAGCTTTCCCGCCGGCTGGCGGGCGCGGCGCAGCGCCGCTGCGACCTGACGCTCGCGCTCACGGTGCAGGAGGAGATCGGCATGCTGGGCGCCTCCAGCGTGGCGCGCGAGCGGTCGTTCGACGTGGGCTTCATCATCGACAACGGCATCGCGGGCGACATCCCCACCGTGTCGGAGGCGCACGTGCCGGTGCGGCTGGGCGCGGGGCCGGCGCTGGTGCACCGCGACTCGTCCGTGCACTACTCGCGGCGGCTGATCGGCGAGCTGCGGGGCGTGGCGGAGCGGCGCGGCATCCCGGTGCAGGACGCGGTGCTGTACCACTACTCGTCGGACGGCGCGCACCTGGTGCGGCAGGGGATGGAGACGCTGCTGGTGGCGCCGCCCATCCGCTACTCGCACTCGCCGTTCGAGGCGGTCGATCCGCGCGACGTGGAGGCGGCGGTGTCGCTGTTCGAGGCGTACTTCACCGAGGCGGCGTGAGAAAGGAATTTTCACGCAGAGGGCGCGGAGGTTCAAAAGAGAGGACGCAGAGGGAGCTCACGCAGTTCCTCTGCGTCCTCTCCGTTCAACCTCCGCGTCCTCTGCGTGATCTGTTCCTGGGGATGCGTCGATGACCGCGGACGTGGTGATCGTCGGCGGCGGCGTGATCGGCTGCGCGATCGCGCGGCGGGCGGCGCTGGACGGGCTGCGCGTGGTGGTGGTGGAGCGCGGGCGGCCGGGGGCGGAGGCGTCGTGGGCGGCGGCGGGCATGCTCTCGCCGCTGGCGGAGGCGCGCGAGCCGGGGCCGTTCCTGGACCTGCTGCTCCGCGCCCGCGGCCTGTATCCCGCCTTTGCCGCGGCGCTGCGCGAGGAGACGGGCGTGGACGTGGCCTACTCCGACGCCGGCACGCTCTTCCTCTCGCTGCGCCCGGAGGACGACGCGGAGCTGGAGGAGCGCTGGCGCTGGCAGTCCGCGCTGGGCCTCTGCGTGGAGCGGCTGGCGGCGGAGGAGGCGCGCGCCGCGGAGCCGGCCGTCTCGCCCGCGGTGCGGCAGGCCCTGCGGTTTCCCGGCGACCACCAGGTGGACAACCGCAGCCTGTCCGCGGCGCTCTGGGCCGCGGCCGCCCGCGCCGGGGCGGAGTTCCGCCTGGGATGCGAGGCCGCGCGGCTGCTGGTGGAGGGCGGCCGCGCCGCCGGCATCCTGGACTCGTCGGGCGAGCGGATCGCGGCGGGGGCGGTGGTGGTGGCGGGGGGCGCGTGGGCGGGGCGGCTGGAGGGATTGCCTCGCCCGCTGCCGGTGGAGCCGGTGCACGGGCAGCTCCTGGCGCTGGAGGCGGTGCCGCCCATCTTCCGCCACGTGGTCGACTCGCCGCGCTGCTACCTGGTGCCCCGCTCGGAAGGCCGCGTCATCGCCGGGGCCACCGTGGAGCGCACGGGCTACCGCAAGGCGGTGACGCCCGCGGGGGTGCGGCGCCTGCTGGACGGCGCGGTGGAGATCGCGCCGGCGCTGGAGCACGCGCCCATCGCGGAGATGTGGTCCGGCCTGCGCCCCGGCACCCCCGATGGCCTGCCCATCCTGGGCCCCGACCCCGGCGTGCCCGACCTGCTCTACGCCGCCGGCCACTTCCGCAACGGCATCCTCCTGGCGCCGCTGACGGGGGAGGTGATCGGCGGGATGCTGCGGGGGGGTTCAGTGGGCGAGATCGGGACGTTTTCGATCGGACGGTTCCGCTAGGGGCCCTCACCCTGCGTGCACGGCAGGCGCGCGACTGTCGTCGCGTCCTGCCGCGCACGCTGTCCCTCTCCCGCAAACTGCGCGGGAGAGGGAGAACGGTGGTGCGCGGGGCGACCTTCCGTGGCAGGGTTGGCTCCGTGGAGACGCCCCGCCGGGACGTCTCTACCATGGAAATGCGCCACCGCCGCCCGAACCCAGCCACGCGCGCCGGAGACCGTCTCCGCGCGGAACCCGTCCGCGCAGGCGGACATCACGTTTTCGTAGCCGCGAATTCATTCGCCGGGGGCCCCGCGCCGGGCGTGGCTTCGATCGGCAAAACCCGCCCGGCATCCCACCCATCGAGCGCCGCGCCGGCGCTACATCCCTACGGCGCCCCCACCGCGATCTTCTCGCGCAGGACCTGGAGGCCGCGCTCGAGGACCTCGTCGCGGCCCGCAGCAAGGCCGGCCAGGGTGCGCGCCGCGGGCACGGTGGGGGCAATGCCGACCATGTGGTGCTGCGACTCGTCGTGCTTCAGCACCTTCATCCCCGTGAACGCCACCGTGTATCCCCCCGGCAGCGCCAGCGACTGCACGTTGCCGTTCGTCGCCGCGGTGGTGTCGCCCACCGTCTCCCCCAGCCGGTACGCCTCCACGATCCCCATCACCGACTCCGCATAGCTGATGGCGCGCCCGTCGATCAGGAACACGCGCGGCGCGGCCACGTGCGGCTGCCGCGGCGTCAGGTTCCATCGCCCGCCGAGGTGGAAGCGCCGCCCCACGTCCGCCGGCTGCGTCGCGATGGGGATGATCCACCGCGCGCTCTGCAGTGGCTCGCGCGACAGGTGCTCCAGGAACGCGGGCCGCACCTCGCGCGGGTAGCCGCGCAGGTCGAAGACGATGCCGCGCGCCTCCGCCAGCCGCCCCACCGCGGCGTCGTACTGCGCCTGGGTGATGCGGTCCAGGTCCACGTAGAAGATGCCCGGCTCCAGCTCGCGCAGCGGCTCGCCCTCGCGGCGCAGGCGCAGGTTGCGGAAGCGCGAGCGGACGAGCGTCGCCTCCTGCCGCCGGCCGCCACGCTCCACCACCAGGCGCGCCGGCGAGTCGCGCGGGCCCGCCAGCACGTCGCCCGCGGAGCGGTAGCGGCGCCACCCCTCGTTGGCGGCGGAGATGCGCGGGTGCAGCTCCGCCACGACGTCGCCCACGGGCCGCCCGTCCACCGACACCAGCACGTCGCCGGGACGCAGGCCGCCCGCGGAGTCCGCCACCACCGCGGCCACCGCCAGCCGCCCCTCCACCCACTCCAGCTCCACCGGAGGCAGGTGGCTGGCGGGGTCGCGGCGGTGGTAGACGTTGGCGTGGCCGTCGTTCATCGCGGCGATCAGGCGGCGCAGCGTGGCCAGGAACGCCAGCTCGTCCGCGTCCGTGGCCGCGGCGCGCAGTGCGGGCGCGAGCTGCGCGTCCCAGTCGGTGCCGGCCACGTCCCAGTAGGGATAGAAGTGCTTCAGCGTGCCCCACCCCATCGCCACGGCGGCCAGGCGCACGTCGCGGCGCGCGGCGGAGAGCAGCGTGTCGCTGCGTACGTTGGGGCGCGGGCCGGCGCCGGGGCGGCCGGAGGGGTCCACGAACAGCGCGGTCGGCATCACCAGCCACACGCCGCCGCCCAGCGCGGACACGAACGGCTGCCGGGGGTCCGGCACCGAGTCCGGCGGCACGCAGTTCGGCGCCGGCACCGCGATGCGCGTGCTGCCGTACTGCGGCGGGTTGCGCCGGTCGCCCACGCCCACGTGCCGCCACGCCACCACCTGCGTGCTCTCGCGGCAGAAGTTCACCGACGACGTCGCGCGGTTCGGCTCGTCGGTGGAGAGCGCCATCCCCACCGTGAGCGGGCCGAACACCCGGCGCAGCGCATCGGCCAGCGCGCGGGCGTCCGCCGCCGGCTCCACGACGCTCACGCCCGCCACCGCCACGGAGTCCCAGTCCACCCCCGCCGCCGCGTCGGAGGGATGGAAGTAGCGCACGTACGCCAGCATCCGCGCGTACGCCTGCAGGTTCGCCAGCCCGCGCTCGGTCAGCGGCCGCGGCGGGTCGGCCGCCGCCTGCGCGGGCGCGGGGACCGGCCCGCACGCGAGGCTGAGGGCGAGGAGCAGGAGGAACCAGGGTCCGCGTACGCCATTGGTCCCGGCGCGGGCGCGGCGCCCCCACCCGGCTCGCTCAGGCTCGCCACCCTTCCCCAGGTCTGGGGGAGGGTTGGAGATCGAGGTACGCGTCGGAGTCTGGTGCAGGGGCACGTTTCGCATATTCAGGCGGGTGATGGGATTGGGGATGGGTGTGGCGATGCGCACGCGGCGCGGCGTTGGGTCGTCAGTCCGGGCGATAGGGTTGCAGGCGCGGCACCGGCGGGAATTCTGGCATCCACCGGCTGCTGCTCCTATCTTCGGGCATCCAACTCCCTTCCGCAACGAGGCTCCCCATGAAACGCATCCTGTTCGCCGCCGCGCTGCTGGCCGCGTCCGCCGTACCCGCCACCGCGCAGCCCGGCCCGCCCGCGTCCGGCTCCGTCGCCTCCACCCGCGCCGTCTACGAGACGGTGAAGGGATACCTGCTGGCCGCGGCCGAGCAGATGCCGGAGGCCGACTACGCCTTCAAGCCCGTCGCGACCGTGCGCAGCTTCGGCGAGATCGTGGCGCACGTGGCCCAGGCGCAGCACATGATCTGCGGCGCCGCGCTGGGCGAAGGGCGCATGCAGCCCGGCCCTGCGCCTGCCACCAAGGCCGCCATCATCGCCGACCTGCGCGCCTCGTTCGAGCACTGCGACCGCGCCTACTCGCAGTCGGACGCGGACGCGGGGGCCATGGGCCAGCTCTTCGGGCAGCCGCGCTCGCGCATCGGCATCCTGGTGCTGAACACGTCGCACGACTTCGAGCACTACGGCAACCTGGTCACCTACATGCGCATCAAGGGCCTGGTCCCCCCCTCCAGCCAGGGCGGCTGAGGCGGCCGATCACGCCGGGATGGTGATGGAAACCGCCGCGTCCGAGAGGGCGCGGCGGTTTTCACGTACAGCCGGGCGCCGGCGCGCCAGGGGCCCCGGCGAATCAATTCGCGGCTAAGACAACACGAAGTCCGCCTGCGCGGACTGAACGGGAGGGCGCCGTGTGTGGGGGGCGCAGATTGGTGCATGTCCATGGTAGAGACGCCCCGCCGGGGCGTCTCTACGGGGGCGGCCATGCCACGGCAGGCCGCCACGCGCACCACCCTTCGCCCTCTCCCGCGCAGTTTGCGGGAGAGGGACAGCGCGGCTGCAAGGACGCGACAACAGTCGCGCACCTTGCTGCCGCGCAGGGTGAGGGCCCCGCCAGGCGATGCCGCCCTCCAGCCGGCGGTTGACGAACGCTACCGAGCCGGCCGGTAGGCGGATGGATCGTCCGTCCATGGATCGCGCTGAGGCAGGCGGCTCAACTCGTCCCGTGCCGCTTCGAGGTCAGCTTCGAACGCCTCGACTTCCTCCTTCGAAAGTCGGGGAAGGTTGTCGAGGAGGTCCGCCAGGTCACGAAGGCGATTCAACGTCATCTCACCTCCTCACCCCCCCAAAAAGCTGCGCACGTACCAGTCGACCATGGCGGCACCCCAGGGCTCGGCGATGGCGGCGCCAAGGGCCAGGAAGATGCCGAACGGCACCAGCTTGCCCGTCTTCAGGCTGATGGGGCCGAAGATGAAGCTTCCGAACAGCGCCCCCAGGAAGATGGTCAGCAGCACCCCCGCCGGCCCCAGGAACGCGCCCACCATCGCCATCATCTTGATGTCGCCGCCCCCCATCGCCGGCTTTCGGAACGCGATCTTCCCCAGCACCCCAACCGCGTACAGCAGCGCGAACCCCAGCGCCGCCCCGATGGCCGCGTTCCGGGGGGTGATGCCGCCCGGCGCGAAGGCCAGCGCCAGCCCGATCACCAGTCCCCCCAGCGTGAACTGGTCCGGGATGATGTAGGTGCGCGCGTCGCTCAGGGCGATGCCCAGCAGGAGGGTGAAGAACAGCGCCGTCGACAGCGTCTGCCACGTGTATCCGAAGCGCAGCGCCGCCATCACCCAGACGGCCGCGGTGGCCAGCTCCACCAGCGGGTACTGGACGGAGATGGGCGCGCGGCAGCTGCGGCAGCGCCCGCGCAGCCACAGCCACCCCAGCACCGGCACGTTGTCGTACCAGCGGATGCCGGCCCCGCACGACGGGCAGCGCGACGGCGGGGACACCACGGACTGGTCCGCCGGCCAGCGGTAGACGCAGACGTTCAGGAACGAGCCGACGGCGGCGCCCATCAGCCCGGCAAGGAGGTACAGCGGCCACTCGGGCGTCATGACGTTCGCAGGAGCTCGTGGAGAAGGATGGCGCCCGCCGCGGCCACGTTCAGCGACTCCGCGCGCCCCCGCAACGGGATGCCCACGGTGCCGTCCACGCGGGCCAGGGTCTCGTCCGAGACGCCGGCGCCCTCGTTGCCCAGCACCAGCGCCGCGCGCGCCGGCGGCGGGGACGGCAGCGGGTCCCCGCCGCCGGCCGCGGCCAGCGCGCGGAAGCCGTGGGCGCGCAGCCAGGGCCCCAGCTCGTCCCACCCGGCGGGCACCACCGGCAGGCGGAAGGTGGAGCCCATCGCGGAGCGGACGGCCTTGGGGTTCCAGGCGTCCACCGTGCCCGGCAGCGCGACGACGCCCAGCGCCCCCAGCGCCTCCGCCGTGCGCACCAGCGTGCCCAGGTTGCCGGGGTCCTGCACCGCGTCCAGCACCAGCACCGCCGCGGGCTCTCCCGCCACCCGCAGGTCGTCCAGCGCGCGGGCGGGGATCTCCGCCACGGCCAGGACGCCCTGCGGCGTCTCCGTGTCCGCCATCTCCCGCAGCACCCGCTCCTCCACCTCGCGCAAGGGGATGCCGCGCCTGGAGATGGCGTCGCGCAGGGCCTGTCCGCGCGGGGTGTCGCCCAGCGAGGACACGGCCGCGGCCAGCCGCACCCGCAGCGGCGAAGCCAGCAGGTCCTCCACCGCGCGGACGCCCTCGGCAAGGAAAAGCCCCTCCGCCTCGCGCTGCTTCCGCTGGCGCAGGGACCGCAGCAGGCGCTCCTCGCGCCGGGTCAGCACGGGAGCCGGGCGTGGTACGGGGATTGCTCTTCCCCCCCGCTCAACGAACAACCTACGGTCACGGAGATGCTTATGTTCGTTAGACTTAGCCAATCGCTCCGCCGCACCGCGGCGGTCGCGTGCGTGTCCGGCGCGGCGCTGGCCGGCGGGTGCGCCCCGCAGGTCAGCACCCAGCAGGAAGTGGCGATGGGGCAGGACTACGCCCGCCAGCTCAACCGCCAGCTCCCGCTGATCAACGACGGCGCCTCGCTGAACTACCTGAACCAGATCGGGCGCCAGATCGCGCGCAACGCGGACCCGCGCGGCATCCAGTACAACTTCTATCTCGTCAACTCCGCCGCCGTCAATGCCTTCGCGGTGCCGGGCGGCCAGGTGTACGTCAACCGCGGCCTGATCGAGCGTGCGGACAACTTCTCGGAGCTGGCGGGCGTGCTGGGCCACGAGATCGGCCACGTGGTGGAGCGGCACTCCATCGAGCAGTGGCAGCGCGCGCAGCAGGCCAACATGGGGCTGGGGCTGCTGTACGGCGTGCTGCTGGGCCGCAACCCCAGCGGCGTGGAGCAGGCGGCGGTGCAGCTGGGCGGCGGGGCCGTGTTCGCCGGCTACGGCCGCGACGCGGAGCGCGAGGCGGACGCGGTGGCCATCCCCTACCTGATCCGGACGGGCATCAACCCCAACGGGATGGTGACCTTCTTCCAGAAGCTGCTGCAGGAGCAGCAGCGCGCGCCCAGCCGGGTGGAGCAGTGGTTCTCCACGCACCCGCTGACCCAGGAGCGCGTCAACAACACGCGCGCGGCCATCCAGGCCACGCCGGGCGCCAACAGCCCGCAGCTCACGGTGGACACGCAGGCGTTCCAGAGCTTCAAGGCCCGCGTGCGGGCCCTGCAGCCGCAGCCTTCCGACCGGCGCTAGGACATGCGCGGGACCCTGCGCGGCGGCCGGCCCCCCGCGGGCCGGCCCACCCGGGCCGCGGCGGCCGCGGCGCTGCTGCCCCTGCTGCTGGGCGCCTGCATCAGCGAGCGGCGCGAGCAGGCCATCGGCGACCAGATCGCCAGCCAGGTCAACGCGCAGGTCCCGCTGGTCTACGACGTTCCGCTCAACCGCTACGTCAACGAGCTGGGCCGCCTCATCGCCCGGCACAGCGACCGGCCGGAGGCGCGCTACTACTTCTACATCGTCGACACGGGCTCGCTCAACGCCTTCGCGCTGCCGGGCGGGCACATCTACGTCAACCGCGGGCTCATCGAGCGCACCAGCAACGTCTCCGAGCTGGCGGGCGTGCTGGCGCACGAGATCGGGCACGTGGCGGCGCGGCACGGGGCGGAGAACCTGCAGCGGCACCTGCGCAGCCGCTCCATGGCGGGGGTGATGTACCAGATGGTGCTGGGGCGCGAGCCGCTGATCGACGCGGAGGCGCTGGAGCTGGGGGGGATGATGTGGAGCGCGCACCACAGCCGCGCGGACGAGCAGGAGGCGGACGAGCTGGCGGTGCGCTACCTGATGGCCACGGGCGTGGACCCGCGGGGGATGCTGAGCCTGTTCAGCACGCTGTGGGAAGAGGAGCAGCACCTGCCGCAGGGGCAGCAGGCGGCGTCCTGGTTCTCCACGCACCCCACCACCACCGCGCGCATGGACGCCACGCGCGCGCACATCCGCACGCTGCTGCCGCAGGCGCACGGCGACCTGGCGCGCGACAACAAGGACTATCCCGCGTTCCTGCGCCGGCTGGGCGCGCTGCCGCCCCCCGTGGGCGACATCCTGCTCCCCGCGGGGCATCCCCCCGTGGGCCCCGGCGGCGCGGCGGGCGCGCACCCCTGACGCCGCCCTTGCGCGCCCGCCGCGGCGCGCGTCCATTCGCGGCATGAGCAGCCCCCCCATCGTCCTGACCATCGCCGGCTCCGACTCCGGCGGCGGCGCGGGCATCCAGGCGGACCTCAAGACCTTCCACGCGTTCGGCTGCTACGGCACCAGCGCGCTGACCGCCATCACCGTGCAGAACACGCGCGGCGTCACCGGCGTGCACGCCATCCCGGTGGACACCGTGCGCGCGCAGATCACGGCCGTCGCCGAAGACCTGCCGCCGGCCGCGTGCAAGACGGGGATGCTGGCCACGGCGGAGCTGGTGCGCGCCGTCGCCGCTTCGCTGCGCGCGCACGGGCTGCCCAACTACGTGCTGGACCCGGTGATGGTGGCCACCAGCGGCGACCGGCTGCTGGACGCGGACGCGGAGCGCACCGTCGTGGACGAGCTGCTGCCGCTGGCGGCGGTGGTCACGCCGAACCTGGACGAGGCCGCCATCCTGGTGGGGCGCCCGGTGGAGGACGAGGACGCGATGCGGCGGGCGGCGGCGGAGCTGGTGGAGCGGGGCGCGAAGGCGGCGCTGCTCAAGGGCGGGCACCTGCGCGCGGCGGAGCTGGTGGACGTGCTGTACGACGGCCGCGAGTGGCACGAGTGGCGCCGCCCGCGGCTGGACACGCGCAGCACGCACGGCACCGGCTGCACGCTCTCCGCCGGCATCGCCGCGGGCCTGGCGCACGGCCGCCCCCTGCGCCAGGCCGTGGAGGACGCGCTCCTCTTCGTGCAGCGCGCCATGGAGAGCGCCCCCGGCTACGGCTCCGGCCACGGACCCCTCAATCATCTCGTACAGATCTAGAGCATTACTCACGCAGAGACGCGGAGGACGCAGAGAACCGATGGAGTTTTCTCTGCGTCCTCTGCGTCTCTGCGTGAGGCTTTTTACGGGCGTGTGCCGAGCGTCGCGGTGACGGTGATGCGCTCGGTGCCGCGCAGGACGGTGATGCGCACCTCCTGGCCCGGCTTGCGGGAGCGCAGGGCGTCGGTGT
>DASTLD010000629.1:0-14877 GCA_035715345.1 Longimicrobium sp. | reverse complement strand
CGCCGCGCCGCCTCTCTCAGCCGCCGCGGTCCGTGCGGGAAGGTGCGGTGGATCTTGGGCGGGACGTAGGTGCCGTCCAGCGCGCTGCCCTCGGGTCCGTAGACGCGGAACAGCAGGCTGAAGTGCCCCCTGGGCACGGGGAGCCAGTTGGCGATGCTCTTTCTCTTCGGCGGGTCGGCCGCGACGTAGATCGTGACCGAGCCGTCCTTCGCGGTCACCAGGCCCGGCGTGTACGAGGCGACCACGTACTTGTCCAGGGAGTTCGGGACCAGCTCGATGTACTCCGGCGTGTAGGCCGTCATCGACCAGAAGCGCTGGTACTCCGGTAGGTCCTCTTCCGTGAACTCAATGGTATACGCGAAGCTGCCGCCATCGAGCGGCAGTCCGCTGGCGTCGACGAACGCGTTCGCGTAGTACGCGGCCGTGCGGTCGTTGCCGACCTGGATGTACTCGGTCAGCGCGGCGCGGTCCAGGTAGTTCGTCCCCCAGTGCCCGATGTTGTCGAAGTGGATCCAGTTGGTCGCGCCCCGGTGCGACTGCCAGCGGTTGATGATGGCCGCGTAGGCGGCCTGCGCGCCCCGGATGATCTCGGTGAGCGGGCCCGAATCGTGGTCGACCACCTCCCTGGCCTCCGCGAACGCCGCGTCGAACCGCCCCATGAGCGCGCGGTCGTCGTCCGTGACCGGCTGGGTCATCGGCGACGCCATCGCTTCCTGCAGCGTCGCCAGGAAGGCCTCCGGCGCCTTGGCCAGCCCCTCGTCGGCCATGAGCTTGACCGACGGGGAGAAGAAGAAGAGCGGAAGGACGAGGGTGCGTCCGGACCTGCCGCCCGGCTCGTACCTGTCGAGCGTCTGCAGCGAGAGGCTGGAGCGGAACTCGCTGGCGGCGTCGACCAGGTCCTGGCCCGTGGACGAGTACTTGTCGATGCGGATGGCGATGGTCGTGAGGGGATACGGCAGCTCGACCGGGACGGCGTTCTCCGGCAGCGTCCCCGAGTAGCCGGGCGCCGTGAACGCGTAGATGCCCCCGCCGGACGGCGGGCTGGAGGAGAGCGCGGTCGAGAAGATGTTCCCGTACACGTCCAGCTGGAGGACCGAGTACCGGTTGGGGTACGCCGGGATGGTCAGGATCACGGGGCCGCCGGTCACGTCCAGGAACGCCTCGGCGTAGATGGTGTCGTCGTTGATGGCGACGACGACCTTGTACTCCGGCCCCATCCCCAGCGGCCCGGTCAGCCGGTTGGCGATGTTCTCGCCCGCGCCCTGCCGGCGGCTGTTGTCGCTGTTGATCTGGTACTGCGTCCACGTGAAATACCGCGGATAAAACCGCACCGTGTAGTCGTACGCGGTGCGGTAGCCGTCATGGTTGCTCATCGGTCGGATTCCTGTACGGAGGAGGGGGGATGCGGCGGGATGCGCAACTTTATTCCTCGACCGGGACGACCGCAAACCATTTCTTCGGGCGCCGCCGCATGACCATCGCCCCCGTCTCGCGCGGAGGCGATGGGCTCAGCGCGGCGGTGCCCCGCAGCGCCAGCCACCCCGCCAGTGCCCCGAACGCCAGCAGCGCGCCCTCCGCCGCGCCGATCATCGGCTCGCCGCACTCCGCGCAGTCGCCGGCGCGCTCCGACGGCACCACGCAGTCCGGCGGCGCGGCGCGGCGCGGACACGGCCGGCGAGCCTCCCACCCATCGCCCACCTCCGGATTCGTTCAGTCCGAGACGCATCGTATTCTCCCGGTTCGAGCCTCCCGGATCTCTCCTGGATTTGTCAGCGTGCCGCGCACGGATGCGCACGCCATGGCAAGCTGGCCTGTGGCGGCGCCGCCGGGCGTCGGGAGGTGCGCGGCGGCGGTGTCGGGGACGCACCGCCGCGCGGAGGTGGGGGGGATGCGCGGGCGTGCCGGGCTTTGGGCCGCCACGCCTGCGGTGCGCTCAGGATCGCGGGGAACCGGCGCGGCCAAGCGGACGGCTCATTCGCCGCGGGTTCGCCTTCCGAATCGCCCGGCGGCGGTCTGGTACGCGTCGGCGAGGAGCGACTGCACCTCCGCCCGGAACGTCGCCTCGCCGGGGTTGAGGATGCACACCCACGACTGCGGCGCGTACACGGGGTGCGGCATCACCACGTCCAGCGCGGTGAAGTCGTGCCCGGTGTCCACGGCGCCGCCCGCGCCCGCAGGCTTGGGCGGGGCGCCGAAGTGCGCGCGATACGCTTCCTTGCCGAGCCCGATGTTGAGGCGGAACACGCCGGGCCGGTCCAGGTTCGATGCGCGGTCGAAGTCGCCGTAGTCCTTGATGACGATGGTAGCGAAGGGAAAGTGGCGCTCCGGCGGCAGGTCGCCGTCCGGGTCGTAGATGAAGAACCGGTCGCCCCAGGCGATCTCCGGCGCCCCGTTCTGCGCCGACGCGATGGTGACGCGCACCCCGGCGAACGTCTCCGCGATGTGGCGGGTGATGGCTTCTTCGTCCATGGACGGGCTCGGCGTCACGAGGGGTTCATCCGTCAGCCGCAGGGGTCCCACATCTCCATCGTGAACGGCTCCGGGGGGTTGCAGCGTGCCAGGCCGCCGCGGAACAGCTCCGCGACCCGGGCCTTCATCGCCCGTACGGCCCGGGGGAAATCGGCCTCCGCCGCCTCCAGTATCCGCGCGTAGCGGGCCGGGTCGTCCATGCTGCCGCCGCAGTGCTCCACGAGCTGTCTCAGGCTGGCGAGCATCGCGCCGAAGAGGTGGCGCTCGTCGTCGTCGTAGCCGTACTGGAGATACCGCACCAGCACAGTGCATCCCCGGGAGCGGGCGCTCGCGGAAAGGACCAGGTTGTCGTCGGTGAGCGCGACGTTCACGCGCCGGTCGGGCGAGTCGAACGAGAGGTGGAGCCTGGTCCACTCGTTCCGCGCGTGCATGACGAAGACGTCCGACCTGTACTCCTCCCGGATCAGGGTGAAGGGGCCGGCGGGCTCGCGCGTGACCTGCGTGCCCCGCTCGAGCGGCGTCAGCGGCTCGTGCGGCATCGCCGCGATCTGCGCGGGCGGGCTGGTGACCGCGACGGTCCAGGACGAGGGCGGGAACAGGTCGCGCAGCACCCGGGGCGCCGTGGCCCGGTAGATGGTGGCGAGGGTCAGGTCCGGGCGGGGCTGGTACCGGTAGTGGAGCTCGCGCCACGCGTTCGCGCGGAGCGCCTCCGCCAGGCGCGCCGTCCCAGGCGCGCCGTCGTCGTCTCCGGCGGACGACAGGTACACGACCG
Organism: Longimicrobium sp.; assembly: GCA_035715345.1. GTDB lineage: Bacteria > Gemmatimonadota > Gemmatimonadetes > Longimicrobiales > Longimicrobiaceae > Longimicrobium. The sequence continues at coordinate 11,636 of DASTLD010000629.1, read as the reverse complement.
CGGGATACTTCTCCGCCTCCCCGAGGGCCTCGCCGGCGCGGCTCACCAGATCTCCCTGGTTCCACTCCAGGCTGGGGCTCAGGGCGATGTAGGTGTCGAAGAGGTCCGGCTGCACCAGGAAGGTCTCGACCACGAACAGGCCCGCCAGGGCCTCGCCGATGACCGCCGCCTCGCCCGTCGCGCGGTAGCGGCGGCGCACCTCGCGCACCAGCTCCTCGCCAACGAAGCGGCGGAAGGCGGCGGAACCGCCGTCGCGCGGGGCCAGGCGAAGGTCCTCCGCCGCGCGCGTGGGAGCGGCCTGGTCGCGCCGCCGGTCGGTGCTCTCGACGCCGACGACGAGCATCCTCCGCATCTCGCCGGCGCGGATGGCCGAGTCCACGGTGGCGGCGACGTGCGGAAAGTGCTCGCCCGCGCCGCCGTCCAGCACATACAGCACGGGATAATCGTGAGACCGGTACGGCTCGTACCGGGGCGGCGTGTAGACGTTGATGCGCCGCGGCTCGCCCAGCGCGGCGGACGTGAGGGTGAACGACTCGTACGGCGGCGGCGCCGCCTCCTCTTTCGGCGCCGGCGCCACGCGGTGCGCGCACCCGCCCAGCACCAGGGCCGCGAGAAACGGGAGGAAGCGGTTCATCGAAGTCCGCATCATTGCCTCCGGGTCCCGGTATCAACCGCTGCAGCGTACCTGCAAGCTTTGCGCGGAGCCGTCCCGGGTTGAACGCCTTATTGGTCTCCGTCCTGCCGCGGGCGTGAGGTGATCCGGTCCCCGGGTGCCTTCGCCGAGAGGCCCGCCGCGGGGAGAACTCCCCACGCGGGCGTCCGTGGATGGCCCCACGCGTCTCGACCGTGCTGGTGCAGGTGGTCTCCGGCCGCGGCCGCTTCCACGGCGAGGGCGGCGAGGCCGTCCTGCACGCCGGCCAGGCCGCCGTCTACCGCCCGGGCGAGACGTACGCCATCACCGCGCCGGACAAACCCCTCGTCTTCCACGCCTTCCTCACCCCGCGCCCCGGCTGAGAGGGGGGTCGCCCACGAGCGATTCCCTCCGCGTTCTCTCCGTCGAACCTCCGCATCCTCCGCGTGAAAAGCAGCCCGCGGAGGTCCCCGCCCTCCGCGCCGCCGCCCTGCCGGCGCTCCGACCCCCTCTTTGAGAGCCACGGGGAAACCCCTTTGAGCGTGGGGGCGCAGATTGCCGGGAGCGTGGCCGAACGGCCGCGCCAACCCGGAGGCCCGGCCCCGGACCACCCCCACGCGGAGTGCTTTCCATGCTCGAGACCATCTTCCAGAACGGCCCGGACACACGCCCGGTGCCCGACTCGCGCGACCTGCGCCTGGCCGCCGACTGGGCCAGCGCGGTGCGCGGCGCGCCGCTGCGCTTCTCCTTCGCCGGCGGGCAGCTCTCCGCCGGCGCGGAGGAGGCGTCGTCCTTCTTTGCGTGCGAGACGAAGCCGTACGCCCGGCGCCCGCGGGTGGTGCACGTGGACATCGAGGCCGGGGGCACGTCGATGAGTATCGGCGCCGGCGATTGCAGCGCGCTGGTCTGGGGGGAGAGCGCGGTGGAGAAGTTCCTGTTCCCCTACTACGCGTCCGCCGCCGGGCGCGACGCGGCGGCGCTGCTGCGCGACCTGTCCGCCGTGTGGTACGACTACCCGCCGACGGTGGAGGTCTGCGCCCTGGCGTACGGGTTCGGATGCACTCGCCCCGAGGGCCTCCTGTCGCTGCGGGACACCGTGGGCGTGGTGTTCCTGGACCGCCGCAGCGGGGCCCTCCGGCGGCTCACGCTGGACCGGTTCCTGGAGGAGGTCGGCGTCAGCCGCCGGCGCGACCCGCGGGACCACGCCGCGGCGCCCCCGGGCCACGCGTTCCACTCTCCGCTCAGGGCGCCCATCGCAAGCGTGGTACTGCGCGACGCCGCGGAGTACGTGAGCGGAACGCGGCCCCGGCTCGTGCGGTTCACGCAGCACGGCTGGCTCCTGGCTCCCTCCATGGAGGGAGCCCAACCGGAGCCGTCGGACGGCCCCCCCTGGTTTTCTGCCGCTGGGACCGTCCATCGGCCGGACCGCCTGCCGATCTCCCTGGTGAGGCTGGTGGTGGAGCCCCGCTCCACGGCCGGCACCGACACGATCGTGTCCCCGTTGCTCGGCACGGACGCGCCGGGGAACGTGCAGCCGGACGCCGCGTTCTGGAGCGACGGCGCCGTCGAGAAGCTGATGCTTCCCTACTACGCGTCCGTGAAGGGCTGGGCCGCGCCCGTGCTGAACAGCGTGATGATGGCCAAGTGGTCCGGGCGGGTCGGGGCGGACGAACAGGAACCCGTGAAGCTGGTGGACGCGATGGTGAAGGCGCTGGATGAGCCCGCCAAGAGGATCCTGGAGGAACTGGGGAATGAGGGGGACGCGGACGTGGGAGCGGGTTGGGTTCCGCAGACGTGCAGGGAGGACATGCCGGAATCGCAGGTGTACGCGGCCACCCACCTGCCTCACTCGGAGTACATCTACCTGGATCGCGAGGCGCCGGCTCCCTCCGCGGTGGAGCACCGCATCATCCTCCACGCCCTTTCCGGGGGCGCTCCCACGGCCGTCCCGCTGGTACGGCCGCGGCGCCGCAGTGCCGCACACTCAGCAGGCGGCCGGTAAGCGCTCGGGCAGCAGCTCGCGGAAGAGCCGGTCGCGCGTCAGGTACGGGTGCACGCACGGGAGCGCTTTCACGTAGTCATTCAGCAGCTTCCGCGCCTTGGTGCGGTCGTCCAGCAGCACGGCGACCCTCGCCTCGTCGAAGAGCAGGGAGACGCGCAGCTCCGGGTCGTGTGCCGTCTGGTCCCGCACGCGGGCCAGCACGGCCCTGGCGCTGTCCGCCCGGCCGGCGCGGGCCAGCACCGCGGCCACCACCGCGCGGCGAAAGAGCGGAGAGTACGAGTGCCCTTCGGCGCGGGCCCGCGCCGAAGGGTACAGCCGGTCCAGCTCGGCCACGAGCCGCCACGCCCGCGCTGCGTCCGGCCGCCGCGCGGGATCCTCCCGCATCAGCACCAGGCCGCACTCCACGAAGCGCCAGTCGCCGGGGAACTGTTCTCGCCCCTGCTCGCACTCCTGCCGCGCCCGCGGATAGTCCGCCCGCGCCACCGAGCCGAAGAACAGGCGGTACAGCACGGTGTCCGCGTTCTCCAGCCAGGCGTCCTGGGCCAGCGCGCGCCGCGCGGCCCAGTCCGACTCCGCGAGGCGGCCGCGGAGGCGCAGCACCACGCTGAGCGCCAGCCACCCCGACGTGAGGGTGGAGTCCGCCTCCACCGCCGCGCGCAGGTCGCGCTCGGCCTCTTCCAGCCGCCCGGACTGGCTCGTGCTGTCGTTCGCCTGCACCGCCCGGTGCGAGGCCGCCCTGCCGCGCAACTCCAGCGCCCGCGCGTTACGGGGCTCGCGGTCCAGGGCGTGCTTCGCGAACCCCTCCGCCGCCCGCAGGTGCGGGCCCTCCGCGGTATCCGGCCCCAGGTCGGCGCGCGCCAGGGCCAGGAACCCGCGCTCCAACGCGGGCCGCGCCCAGCGGGCATCGGCCCGCCGGGCTTCTTCGAAGAAGGAATCGGCGCGCGCCAGCAGCCGAACGGCGGACGAGTCGTCCACGGGATGGCCGCGGCGGGACAGCTCGGCTGCCTGCTCGCGCGCGCGCTCGCCGCGCAGCACCAGCTCCAGCGCCCGCGTGCTCCGCGTCTCGGCCGCGGTCTGGCGCAGCCGCACCTCACGGCCCAGCCGGCGGCGCAGAAAGCCGCTCACCTCCTCTCCCACCGCCTGCTCCAGCGCGAACACGTCCTCCAGGGGCCGGACGATGGTGCGGCTTTCCAGGTGCCTCTGCCGGTTGGTGTCCACCAGCTGCACGGTCACGCGCACGCTGTCTCCCGATCGCTGCACCGTCCCTTCCACCACGCTCCCCACGCGCAGCTTCGCCACCAGGCTGTCGTAGCCGATGCGGCCGTCGCGATAGCCCCGCACCGCGTTGCGCGACACCACGTCCAGCGCCGGCACCCGGCCCAGCTCGGTGATCAGGGCGTCGGTGAGCGCATCCCCCAGCCAGTCCAGCCCCTCCAGCCCGTCCGACGGCGAGTTGTCCTCGAAGTACAGCACGGCGATGCGCCGCGGATCGTACCCGCCGGCGGCGGGCCGCGGCGCGAGCGCCGCCGCGACGGCGATGACCAGCGCCCCCGCCCCGGCCAGCGCCGCGGCAAAGCGGCGCGGTCTGCGCGCGGGCCTGGCCCCCGCGCGCGCGGGCGTGCCGCTTTCTCCCGGTTGCGGCTCGGGGGCGGTGGAAGCGGGGGGATCGCCGGTGAAGGAGCCGGGGGCGGCCGCGGCCGGGTCCGGTGCGGCGGAGGCGGGCGGCGGGGAGGGCCGCGCGCCGGGTGCGGAGGGCTCCGCCGGGGCAGGGGCGGTCCGTGCCTCGCCGCGGAGGCGTTCCATGAACGCCGCCAGGGCGGGGTCCGGGTCGATCCCCAGCTCCTCGCGCATCCGCGCGGCGTGGGCGGTACAGGCGCGCAGGGCGGCCGGCCGCTCTCCCGCGGCGTCCAGCGCCTGCGCCAGCCGCAGCGCCACGCGCGGGCTGTACGGGTCGTGCGCGGCCAGCCGCCGCCACCACTCCACCGCCGCCAGGGGGCGGCCCGCCCCCTCCGCCTCCGCGGCCAGCCGCTCCAGCGCCCCGGCGCAGGCACGCGCCAGACGGTCGCGCTCCCCGTCCACCCACCGCTCGAACTCCAGCGCGTCGGACACGTAGAACCCGTCCAGCAGCGGCCCCCCGTACGCCGCGGCCGCCTCTTCCATCCGGCCCGCCTCGAGCGCGTCCTCGAACGCGCCGACGTCGCTGCCCACGGCCGCCGGCGAAAGCGCGATCTCGTCCCCGGTGGAGACGAACACGTCTTCGCCCAGCTCCTTGCGGAGCACGTACAGCGTCTCGGAAAGGTTGTGGCGCGCGGCGTCGGCGGAGAGCTCGGGCCAGAGCAGCGCGATCAGCCGCTCCCGGCCCACCGGGCGCCCCCGCGCCGTGGCCAGCACGGCCAGCAGGGCAATGCGTCGCTTGTAGGCGGCGCGCCCGGTGACGGGGCCATCCGGCCCCTGCAGGACCGGATCACCCAGGACCTTGAGGTAAAGCATGGGGGGAGATCAAAGACTGCGTTGATGAACGACCGGAAAGCCATTTGAGCCACTGGCGATAGATAATCTCCCGCGGTGGGCGGAGCAAGGCGGATGCGCCTGCCCGGCCGGCGCGGGGGCCGCCGCGGGCGCCCCCTTCCGGAACCCTTCCCCGGACGGGGCAGCATGGGCACCATCCTCCTCCTCTCGTCCCTTCCCGCCGCCGCGGAGTGCCTGCGCCGCGCCCTGCATCGCGAAGCGGCCGGCGGCGCCGTCCATTCGCTGCGGACGGCGGGCGGGTGGGCGGAGCTGGCCGCGCTGGCCGCCGCGCAGGCGGGCCCGTCCGCCGCGTTCGCGGACCCGTACCACGGCGGCCGCCTGGTCCCGGGCAACCTTCTCCACCTGCGAGAGCGCGCCCCGGCCGTGGAGCTGGTGGCGCTCTCCGACTTTTCCGGCCGGCCGGCGGCGGACGCGTTCGCGCTGGCGGGCCTGGGCGTCCGGGAGGTGATCTGCGTGGGCGGCGGCGGCGCGGTGGACGCGGTGGTCCGCGCGCTCCACGCCCACCTGAACCGCGGGCCGCTCGACGCGCTGGCGGAGGAGCTCGGCGGCGCGGTGCCCCCGCACGTCCACCGGTGGCTGCGCCCGTTCCTCGTTTCCCCCGGTGGCGCGCGGACGGTGCCGGAGCTGGCGCGCGCGGCCCGGTGCAGTCCCAAGACGCTGCGCCGCGCGCTGCGCGTCGCGGGGCTCCCCTCTCCGGAACGGTTGCTGGCGTGGCGGCGGCTGCTGCACGCGGCGCGGCTGCTGGACGACGGCCGCAGCGCGGACTGCGCGGCCCGGGTGCTGGAATTCTCCAGCGGGTCGGCGCTGCGCAAGAGCCTCAAGCACCTCACCGGCCTTCGCCCGGGCGAGCTGCGCGCGGGCGGCGGGCTGGCGTGGCTGGCGGAGCGGTTCCTGGAGCGGTGCGGTGGCGGGGTGGGCGCCGGGAGATGAACGGCACCGCCCGGCGGGCGGCGGAGCCGCGGCGCGGCAAGGGGACCGCAATGGAATCCGGCCGGGGGCGGATGCATCTCCGCCTCCGGCCGGTGTGGCCCGTCACGGTGGGTCCGTACCGCCGCCCGTCTCGCGCCGGGCGGATGCGGTCGGGCTTAGCTGGTCTCGGCGATCTGGAAGTGGCAGTACTGGTCGATCGACGCCCTGTTCGCGGAGACGGTCTGCACTGCTTTGTAGGAGTAGCGGCCCACGTAAAACTTGTTGTCCGCCTTGAGCGCGACGGTGGCGTCGTCGAAGACGGTGAGGGTGAGCTCGGTGTACTGGTCGGCGCTCCGCTCGCGGGCCACCAGCGGGTTGAACTCCGCGCTCGTGTCGCGGATCACGAAGCGCCCGTTGTCCGCTTCCAGGCTGATCCGGCTGTCCTCCGCCACGTGCACCACGAACTGCGACGTGGGCCCGGGGGTGGAGGCCGAGGCCGTGATCCAGTCCTGGTGGGCGGGATCGCGGGCCAGGTAGAGCCCGTTCTCTGCCTTCAGGGTGATCCGGTCGCCCGTGTTGAGCTGGAACTTGAGCGTGGGGATGACGATGGTGGCCATGTCTCCGTCTCCTGTCGGGGGTTGAACGCGCTCCCGGCCTCGGTGCCGGGGTGCACCCCCAACATGCGTCGCGCGCATGGCTCCTTCCGTATCCCGATTGGTCCGCGCCACCCTCCAATTGACCCGGATTGCGCGTAGCCCGACGCGGGCCGTGTCGCGACGAATGCGGGGGAGACCTCCGTCCCGACGAGCCCGGATACACGGCGGGGGGAGGCCGCGCTGGCCTTCCCCCCGCTGCTTTCCCTTCGCGGCGGATCAGGACAGCAGGGTGGACACCCAGATGTTCTGCTGGCCGGAGCCCTGCCACGCCATGTACAGCGTGTTGCCGGTGGGCGTCAGCGCCGGGCCGGCGTTGGTGGAGCGGTCCGTCAGCTCCACCGGCGGCGACCAGTCGAGCCCGTCCTGCGAGTACGACACCCAGATGTTCGGCGCGCCCGGGCCGCGCCAGGCCATGTAGAACTGGCCCAGGCTGTCGCTGTGGGTCACGCCCGGCTCCGCGGTGGTGGTGCGGTCGGCCAGCTCCGTCGGCGCCGACCAGGTGAGCCCGTCCGTGGACGTGGAGATCGAGATGTTCTGCCCATCGTCCTGCCACGCCATCAGGAACTTGTGGCCGCCGGGGTCCTGCACGGTGCCGGTCAGGCCGGGGCCGGTGGAGGTGGAGCGGTCCGTGAGCGCCTGCGGCGCGCCCCAGGTGACGCCGTCGCTGGAGGTGGACACGGAGATGTTGTTCTGCTCGTCGCGCCACGCCATCACCGCCAGGCCGTGCAGGCCCGACAGCGCGGGGCCGGACGCGGTGGAGCGGTCCGTCAGCTCCTGCTGCGGCGTCCAGGTGAGCCCGTCCGTGGAGGTGGAGACCCAGATGCTGTCCTGCTCCAGCCCGCGCCACGCCATGATGAAGGTGCCGTCCATTGCGCACAGCGCCGGGTGGTTGCGCGTGGCGCGGTCGGACAGCTCCTGCTGCGCGCTCCACGTGGCCCCGCCGTCGCTGGAGACGGAGACCCAGATGTTGTTCTGCCCGGTGCCCTGCCACGCCATGCAGAGCACGCCCGCGGTCGCCAGCGCCGGCCCGGTGGCGGTGGAGCGGTCCCTCAGCTCCTGCTGCGGCGACCAGTGGGTGCACCCCACGGCGATCGGCTGCAGCGGCTGCTGGGGATAGCCCGCCTGCACCAGCCCGCCCCACGCCTCCAGCACCAGCCGCTTGCCCGCGGACAGCTCGCGCGTGACCGGCATGTAGGGGTAGGTGTCGTCGATGTCCGCCTGGGTGCGCGCCAGGATGGGCCCGATGGCCCCCTCAACCGCGGTCTGGCTGCCGAAGTCGATGATCTGGCTCATGGCCGGGTACAGCATGTCGTACAGGTACAGGATGTTGTTGTACACGAAGTTCCACGCCTGCGTGGAGTTGTACTGCGGCTGGCCGGCGTACGCCCCCTGCGCGTTCCAGCAGTCCACGAACTGCTGCGGCAGGGCGTTGTCGTACGGCAGCGCGCGCACGGTGGAGTAGTAGGCGTTGCCGATGGCCGGCGTGTCGTAGCCCACGAACGAGAAGCCGATCGTCGGCTGCGGGGTGGGCGCCGTTTCTCCGGCCGGGTACGGGTAGTAGACGATGATGGGGAACCCCGCGCCGGTGGAGGCGATGCTGAACGTGGCCGTCCCGTCGCTCCCTACCGTGACCGTGTTCCCGTCCAGGAAGGTCAGGTAGGGCCCCTGCGGTTGGAGGTTGCAGAACTGGCCCGTGCCGCCGGACGGGGGCGCGGTGCCGGAGAGGACCATCAGCCCCGTGCCCAGCACCAGCGGCCAGGGATAGTACTCCGCCAGCAGCACCGGCGTCCCGGCCGGCGCGGGCGCGCCCTGGTACAGCACCTGGATGGTGACCCGCTGCGACTGGCACTGGTCCACGTAGATGCCGCGGTCGTCGCTCTGCACGGTGAGCGGCGCCTCCAGCGAGGCCAGCGTGCTCCCCGCCTGCAGCGCCAGCCCCCCGCCCGAGCCCAGCCACCCGCTGATGTCGTCCGCCGTCACCCCGTTCGTGAAGGGCACGTCCACGATGCCGCCGCCGGCCTGGTACGCCGCCTGGTCGTACGCGCTGCTGCCGAAGCTGCCGATGAGGTTGAAGGTGCCGTCCGGCATGTGCACCCCCAGGTCGAAGGTGCCGTAGTCGAACTTGGTGCCGGACGACGTCCACTCGGCGATGGCGTTCATCAGGTCCAGCGAGACGATGCCCGCGCCGCCGTTCACCTCCGCCATGATGACCCCCAGCGCCAGCGGCACCGGCGGCTGCACCGTGACGGCCGCCTCCGTCCGCGCGGCGGCGCCGGTGTCCGCCGGGGCGTGGGCGGTCTTCTTGAGCGCCACGTTGTAGCCCGTCAGCCGCACCTTGTGCGCGCCGCCGCCCGCCGCGTCGTCCGCCACCGCGCGCGCGCCCGCGCCGGGGGCGGAGCCGGACGAGCCGGTGACCGGCGTCACCGTGGCGTTGGGGATGAGCATGTGCCCGCCGGGCGCGGTGGCCAGCTCGCCCGGGTACCACACGCCCACGGCGCCCACCACGCTGCTGTAGGCGGGGTTCAGGAAGACCTTCCCCGCCTGCAGCATCTGCGTGAGCTGGTCGCAGGTCGTGACGGCCGGGTAGTCGTTGTAGGTGCCGTTCTGGTAGTAGAGCGTGTTGTAGGTCGCGAAGCGCAGCATGAGCCCCTGCGCCCCCTCCGCCTGGGTGGCGTCGATCAGCGCCTGCAGCAGCGCGGAGTTGGCGCTGTTGGTGGAGGTGATGAGCTCGGTGGGAACGGCGGTCTGGAAGATGACCCCGATGGCACCGGCGATGATCAGGTCGCTGGCGATGTTCCGCGGCACGAAGAAGCTGCGCGAGTACATCCGCTGGTACTGCGGCCCGCCGATGTTGGCGTTCGTTCCGCCCACGCTGAAGCTGTTGAAGTAGATCTGGCTGCAGAACGGCGACGCCGGGTTGATGTCCACCAGCCGGCCGGTCAGCGAGATCGGCTGCCCCAGGATGGGATCGGTGGACGAGGCGGGCTGGCCGTACGCGGTGGCGCCGCCGGTGGTCACGCTGGTGTAGGCGCCGTACTGCACGAAGGAGCAGCCCTGGTTGCCGTAGTAGTTCCAGCGGCTTCCCATGTGGCAGTTGGCGTTGCCGCAGGTGGTGCAGGCGTCCTGGGGCGTGCCGGGCGGGAGGGGCGGGGCGGCCTGGCTGGGCGGGCACGCGTCCAGGGTGGGGGTGATGACCCAGGGCTGGAACGCCGTCTTGAAGTTGGCGGGGGTGATGGGCGGCGTCAGCGTGGCCAGGTAGTCCCAGTCCAGGGCGGCGTTGGCCCCGTCGTAGATGGGGACGTAGTCGTTGTTGTTGGCCGTGTCGACGTTCCACTCCATGTACCCGGCGAAGTAGATGCGAGGAAAGGAAAGGACGCTCATGTTGGCTCCGGGGAGGAAAAATGGGCCGCGCGGCCGTGGGCGGATGAACTGCGGCATGGATGGGTAGCAGCACACAGTACACGCAACTTGCCGCCGATAAAAGCAAAACTTTGTCGCGGTGCACACCGGGCCCGCCGGGAGCGATCCCGGGACACGGCCCATGGCGGTAACGGCACCCGACGAAGCAAGGTGCCGCTCAACCAAGGAGGCCCCCTCCCCAAACCCCTCCCCCAACTTCGGGGGAGGGGCTTTTTTCTACCTTCTCCCGTAGTTCTCTGCGTTCTCTGCGTTCTCTGCGGCTCTGCGTGAGCCAGCAGTTGCAGTTCTCCGCGCCCTCGCCGTTGAACCCCCGCGTCCTCTGCGTGAAAAGCAGGTCGCGAACGCCGGCCCGCCGCCGCGGCGATCTCGAGAGGGCACCCGGCGAATGAATTCGCGGCAATGAAAACGTGATGTCCGCCTGCGCGGACGGGACCGGTGCGAGACTATGGTTTGGCGCGCGACGCGGGCCTCGAGAGCATCGTGCGAGGTACGCAGGGCCGCGCATGGCCACGGCAGCCTGCAACGCGAGCAAGCGTACTCCCTCTCCCACGGCAGTTTGTGGGAGAGGGACAGCGTGGCTGCGAGGACGCGACGACCGTCGCGCGCCTCGCTGCCGCGCAGGGTGAGGGCCCCTCCCCGCATCGCCCGCGCGCTGTCCGGAGATCCCCCCGCAGCACGAATCGGGATTCCGCTCACGGAACTTCCTCCGAACGACGACACCCGGCATCGCCCCCAAATCGCACATTCCCATGCGAAATGGAGGCGACGACCATGCTGAGCCAGACGTCCGAACACGCGATCCGCGCAGTCCTGTACCTCGCGCAGCAGCCGCACGGCGAGCCGGTGCCGGCCGACCGCGTGGCGGCGGCGCTGGGCGCCCCGGCCAACTACCTGGGCAAGACGCTGAACGCGCTGGCCCGCCGCGGTCTGCTGGCCAGCGCGCGCGGCGCGGCGGGCGGGTTCCGCCTGGTGCGGGCGCCGGAGCAGGTGGCGCTGGAGGACGTGGTGGCCGCCGTCTGCGACGCGCCTCGCGCCTCGGGGACCTGCCTGCTGGGCAACCGGCCCTGCAACGCGGCGGTGCCGTGCGCGGCGCATGCCCGCTGGAGCGCGGTGCAGGAGGGGCTGCACGCCCCGCTGCGCCGCACCACCATCGCCGACCTGCTGGCCGGCGAGGCGAACGACTTTTCGGCGCGGAGCCGGTCTCCGCGCCCCTTCCCCGGGCCGCGCGTGCGGCCTGAGACGCTCGAAAGGAGCATCCCATGAGCACCACCGTGCTGGGCCGCGAGCCCACCCTGGTCCTGAGCCCCCGCGCGCAAGCCGGCCGCTGGCCGCGCGTGGCCCTGTGGCTGGCCGTGCTGCTGGCCGTCGCGGCCGCGGTGCTGGCCCTGTCGCCGTTCGGCGGGCGCCGGGTGCCGGACGCGGGCACGGCCCGGGCGTTCGCGGCGGGCATCCCCACCCGCGTGGCGCCGCCCGTCCGCGGCGAGGAGCG
>DASTLD010000628.1:0-6215 GCA_035715345.1 Longimicrobium sp. | reverse complement strand
CGGTCCTGTAGGTAATGCGTCTGCTCATCGCTCGGAGTCACGTCACAAAGGCCCCGGCGCGAGCTTCCGCGCCGGGGCCTCCGTGTGTCCCATCGTCCGACTCAGCCGATCACGAGTCGGGATCCAGGATCTCGTCGATGCGGTGCACGGCGCCCTGCAGGTGCAGGCGCGTGGGGCGGTCCGTGGTGCGCGGGATGGCGCGCACCAGGTCCGCCCGCAGCGTGGACAGCTCGCCGCGCAGGTGGCTCTTGGCGTCGTCCGAGAGCGGCAACGGCGGCCGGATGCCGAGCTGGATCAGCACCGCCGGGAACGGCTCCGCCGGCGGCGGGTTGAGCTTGCGGTTGATGATCGACAGGTAGTCGCTCTGCAGCTCGCGCCGGTAGGCGTCCGCCGCCGGGCTGCCCCCGTAGATCTCCGACCACACGCCGCGCCGCAGGTCGTCCAGCATGCTGGCCAGCGGGTAGGCGCCGGACCGGTTGAGCGCCTCCTGCTCCAGCAGCCGGTTCATCCGCCCGTCGTCGAACAGGTTGTTCAGCACCCGCACCTGCGCGCCGTTGATGCGGTTGATCATGCCCCCCGCCTCGAACCGGCTGGCGATCTCCGGCCGCACCAGGTAGGTGGGCGTGCGGAACACCTGCTCGTTCAGGAAGCGCATGGCCTGCTGCTGGCGCGCCCGCGGCATGGCCTCGTACACCGCGCCCGGCTGGCTGCCGCTCTTGTACTGCACCGTGCCGCCGCCGATCATCGTGGCCACGTGGTTGGCCTCCGTGGCCCACTGGTTGACCGTGCGGTCGTACAGCTCGCGCAGGTCGGCGTTGTCCTCGCCGGGACGGACGGCCGCGCCCTGGATGTAGCCCACCACGCGGCGGATGTTGCGGAAGCCCAGCTCCGTGCTCTTGACCGGGTCCGCGTCGCCCACCGCCTCGCTCTGGGTGCCGAAGGCGCCGAACTCGTTGCCGGCGCTGAAGCGGTACCAGGGGATGGTGTCCTGCATGCGCGCCCACTGGTCCAGGACGGGGCGCTCCTGGTCCGGCGTGCGCGCGCCGGGGATGGGCTTGTACCCCCACATGATGGCGTACTTGTCGTACGGCCCCACGCGCGGGACCAGGTCCGCCAGCGCGATGCTGTCCTCCGGCTGCGCCACGTAGTTGAAGCGCGAGTAGTCCATGATCGACGGGCTGTGCCCCATGCGCGCCACCCAGGTGCGGCTGCGCACGCTGTCCGCCGGGTAGGTGCTGCTGCCGATCTGGTCGTGCTGCAGGCCGATGGTGTGCCCGATCTCGTGCACCACCACGAACTGCAGCAGCTTGCCCATCAGGCTGTCCGGCATGGGCAGCCGCCGGGCGCGCGGGTCCAGGTGCGCGGCCTGGGTAAAGTACCAGCTGCGCTGCAGGTTCAGGATGTTGTGGAACATGCGCACGGAGCCGTTCAGGATCTCGCCCGTGCGCGGGTCGTGCACGTGCGGGCCCTGCGCGTTCTCGGTCGTGGACGGCAGCCAGCGGATGACCGTGTGGCGCACGTCCTCCGGCGACCAGTCGGGGTCGTTGGCCGGCGCGTCCATGGCGATGATGGCCTCCTTGAAGCCCGCCGCCTCGAACGCCGGCTGCCAGTCCAGGATGCCCTGCCGCACGTACGGCTTCCACTTGTCCGGCGTGGCCGGGTCCACGTAGTAGACGATGGGCTTCTTGGGATAGCAGAGGTCGCCCTCGCGTCGGTCGGAGCACTCCAGCCGGTAGCGGGTGATGTAGCGGCGCGCGGCGGAGCGGTGCTCGTCGGTGCCGAAGTCCGTCTGGCGGATGGAGAAGTAGCCCACGCGCTCGTCGAAGCGGCGCGGCATCATGGGCTGCTCCGGCAGCTTGACCAGGCTCCAGTGCGCCAGCACGCTGCTGGCCTCGCGCGGGGCGCCGCCGGCCGCGCCGCCGCCCCCGCCGCCCTGGCCGGGCGCGGGCGTGGGCGTGCCGGTGACGGTGGCCTCCACCTCCACGTTCTCGGGGAAGGCCAGCGCGCGCTCGATGTAGGAGCGGCTCTGGTCCACGTTGCCGCGGATGGCCGCGAACTCCGGCACGTTGGTGGTGAACAGCCGCGTCACGTCCACCACGGCGGCGCTGTCGGGGCCGTAGGCCTCCACGTTCAGCACGGCGATGATGGGCGGGTAGCTGGAGGCGCGCACCGCCTGGTACACGGACTGGCCGGTGTCCGCCACGATGTCGAACTGCGGCGAGCGCAGGATCACGCGGTGGCCGCTGCGCTCCCAGCGCAGCGTGCGCTCGCCGAACTGGTCGCCGCCGTAGGAGGGGTTGCCGGTGACGGGGTCCGTGGCCGCGGCGCGGGCGTAGCGGCCCACCAGCAGCATGTCCTTGTTCAGCTCCCCCGCCGGGATCTCGAAGAACAGCTTGTCGCCCACGTGGTGGACGGCGAACAGGCCGCGGCGCGTCCTGGCTTCCGGGGTGATGACGCGCGCGTAGGGGCGCGGCGCCGGGGCGCCGCCGCCGCGGGCGCCGGGCCCGGCGGTGGAGTCCTGCCCGCCGCCGGCGCCGGCTCCGACGCCCGCGGTGGGCGTGGGGGCGCCGCCCGGGCCGGGGCCGCCGGGGCGGGGGCCGGCCGCGGGCTGCGGCTTGGGCGTGCACGCGGCGGCTGCCAGCAGCACCGCGGCCAGGGCGAACGTTCGTTTCTGCATACGGGTGGACCGGGGAGAGGGATTTCCGGCAACCGGGGACGGACGGCCCGTCCATGCGGGCGGTGCTAATATTCTCGCCCCCGGTGTTTCCCGGCAACCCACCCCCTTCCCGACCGATTCCAGCCACGCGTCCGCGCGCCCCTGCGATGGGACCGCGGCGGGTCAGGGCTCCGCGCGCAGCACGGCCACCTGGCGCGGGATCTCGTCGAGGGTGCCGTACTGGAAGCGGACGCGCCCGCCGCCGTCGACCACGAAGTACTGCGGCGTTCCGGCCGACCCGAACGCGGAGTGCGAGGCGCGGCGGACGTCGTACAGCACCGTGACCGCATCGGACCCCGCGCGGAAGAACGTCTCCACGCTCTCCGACGGCGCCTCCTGGGTGATGAAGACGAGGCGCGCGCCCTCCGCGGCCAGGCGCCCGGCCAGCGCGTGGATGCCGGGCAGGGCCTGCCGCGTGTACCCGCACCAGCTCGCGCCGAACACGACCACCGTCGCCGGTGCGGACGCGAGCAGCGCCGGCAGCTCGACCGTGCGCCCCTGCGCGTCCGCCAGCGCCATCGGCCCCGCCAGCGGGCGCGCGACGGCGCCGCGCAGCACGCGCTCCCGCAGGGTCGCGCGGGCGCCCGCCACCGCCCCGGCCCAGCGCTCCGCGTGGAAGCGGGCGCCCGTCTGCGCGCGCACGCTGTCCGCGAACGCCGCCGCGGCGCCGGGGTCCGCCGCGATCCGCGCGAAGGCCAGCAGGGCCCCCGTGGTGTCGCCGGCGGCGAGCTGCGCGTCCGCCACGCGGCGCAGCACCGGCAGGTCCCAGCCCAGCGCGGCGGCCCGGGCCAGCGTGTCGCGCGCGGCCTCCGTGCGCCCGGACGCCAGCAGCGCGGAGCCCAGCGCGGCGAGCAGCTCCGCCGCCCGGTCGCCGGCCCGGTCGCGGTAGGCGGGCGCGCTGGCGAACAGGTCGCGCTCCGCGTCGCCGTCCCCCGCGAGCGCGGCGATGCGGGCGCGCGCGTGGTCCGGCCCGATCTCCGCGGCCGGCGGGTGCCGCAGCAGCGCCATCGCCAGCATCTGCCGGGCGATGGGGACGTGCCGCTCCACCCGCTCCGCCCAGCGCGCGATGGCCGCGGGGTCACCGGACTCCATCGCCAGGTTGAAGGCGCGGTTCAGCAGGACCTCGTGCCCGGCCCCGCCGTCGTTCCACAGCGCCTCCAGCGCCGCCAGCCGCGGCGGGTACCCGGCCGCGGGCAGCACCGCGAGCGCCTGGTCCAGGCGGGCCTGCACGCCGGCCGGGTGCCGGGGAAAGTCGCGCAGCAGACGCCCCGTCCACGCGTCCGCCGCGGTGGCGTCGTCCAGCACCCCCGCGAACTCGAGCATGGCGGCCGCGTCGTCGCTGGTCACGGCGCCGCGCCGCTCCAGCAGCCGCGCCAGCCGCTCCGCCTCGGCGCGGAGGTCCGCGTCCGGCGCCGCGCCGCGCCCGCCGGCGAACATCTCGTACTCCCAGCGCCCGGCCTGCGCCGCGGGCTCGTCCGGGTACAGCCTCGCGCGCTGGCGGGCGGTCTCCAGCCCCAGGGCCACGTTGCGCTCGATCAGGTCGTGGGCGCGCTGCTCCAGCGCCGCGGAGAGCGGCCGGTCCCCCGCGTGGGCCAGCAGCTCCCACCCCTGGTTGCCGTTGGTGTCCAGCCGCGCGCCGTCCGGCGTCTCCACCACCGCCAGCGCGTACACCACCGAGTCCGGCAGGCGGAACGTGGCGCGGTGCACGCCGTCCGCCCCGCGCTCCAGCACCGCCACGCGCCGCGTCTCGCTGCCCAGCGCGCCCACGTACGCCTCCTGGTCGCCGGGCGTGCGCAGGCGCGCCCGCAGCACCAGCCGCGGCTCGTTCCGCAGCGGCCCGGCGGCGTGGTAGACCGCGCGGACCTCGCCCCCCGGCGCCGGCCCCGCGGGCGAGAAGGCGAGCGTGCCGCCGTGCGTCTGCGCGCGCAGCGGCGAGAGCGCGGCAGCCAGGGCGAAGGCGAGGACGAGGAGGGGGCGACGTTTCATCGGGGTACTCCGGCTAAGGTAAGAAGGATTCTACATAGCAACGGCGATCAGCGCCGCGCGGGCGCGCCGCGGGCGTGGATCAGCGCCAGCGCCGCCAGCGACGCCAGCCAGACCAGCAGCCAGGCGGAGCCCAGCTCCGGCACCGGGGCCAGCGCGTCCGCCGCGGGGCCGATCTCCAGCGCGGCGCGGCTCAGGATGCCCGCCGCCGCTGCCACGGCCAGCGTCTCCAGCAGCCGTGCGCGCCGCGGGGGAAGGGCGGGGGCGTCGGCCAGCAGGCGGTGCGCTGCGGCGGCGGCCGCGACGAGCAGCCCCATCCCGGCCGCAAAGGCCACGGCCGCCACCATGTGCCGCCCCGTCGCGGGGAGCGATGCCCAGGCGGCGGTGCGGGACCCGCGCGCGGCCAGCGTCCCCACCGCCAGCACCAGCGAGGTGCCGGTGATGCCGAGCGCCACGCACGCCAGCGCGGCCGACGCGGCCAGCGGGCGGTCGCGCCACCGCCGGCCCAGCGCGCCGGCCTCCGCCGCGGCGCGGTCGTAGCCGCCGATGCGCAGGTCCAGCGCGTCCCACACCGCGCCCAGCGTGCGGACCAGCAGGCGCGCGGCGGCGGCGGCGCCCATCGCCCGCGAGGCCGGGAGCACGCGGGCGCGGTACCACAGCTCCGCGCGCCACTCCTGCTTCCATCCCCCGCGCTCGTCCGCCGGGGCCAGCAGGGCGATGGCGTCCACCAGCCGCAGGCAGAGCCAGAGGACCGCGGACGTCCGCATCACCCGGCCCCCATCAGCGGCGGGCGCGGCCCGGCGGGGACGGCGTGGTCCACCGCGGCGAACCGGGCGCGGCCGCGGGCCAGCACCTCGCGGCCCTCGCCGGTGAGCTGGTAGTGGCGGCGCGCGGGCCGGCCCTCGCGCGACGCCTGCTCCTCGTCCTCCCAGCGCGCCTCCACGCACGCCAGCCGCTCCAGCCGGCGCAGCAGGGGATACACGGTGCCGCTGGGCAGCCCCGTGGCGTCCATGATCTCGAACCCGTACGTGCTCCCGGTGCTCAGCGCCTGCAGCACCAGGGTCGTGGGGTAGGTGATGTTGACGCGTGCCATGGGGTGAGTACGGAGTACGGAGTACGAGGTACGAAGTGGCTGCCGCGCACGCGAAGGGCGGGGGAGCGTGGAAGAATTCTACATAGGGAGGGAGCGCCTGTCAACAACGGTGGCGGAGGCCCGGCTGGAGTGGTGGAGAGACCCACGCGCATTGCCGAGGCCCGGGCGGCGTTTGGAACCGCGCCTCCCGAAGCACGAAGTCCGCCTGCGCGGACCACGCGGAGGGCGGCGCGTGGAGCAGGTGGCGGCGCGAGGGCCGCCCGGCGAATGAATTCGCGTCTAGGAAAACGTGATGTCCGCCTGCGCGGACAGGCTCCGCGTGCGGGACGGATCCACGCGCGGGGCCAGCGACACGTGGCAGGCGGCACCGCGTGCAGACGGAAATCCCCTCCCCCGAAGGTGGGGGAGGGGAAGCGAGGAACG
>DASTLD010000627.1:0-2438 GCA_035715345.1 Longimicrobium sp. | reverse complement strand
CGTGACCGCCGGCCGCCTGCCGGGCTTCTACCACATCAACGTGGTGCCCATCAACACGGAGACGTGGAAGAGCGGCACCTACGTGTTCGCCGTCTCCGCCACACGCGGCTCCGACCAGGGCCAGACGCTGACGACCGTCGTCATGGACTGACGGCCGCCGGGGGGAGCGACCACCGGGCGGGAGGCGGAGACATCCGCCTCCCGCCCGCGTTCTTCAGGCGCCGGCGGAGGGGTCGTTCTGCATCATCCCCAGGATGTTGCCTTCCGTGTCCTTGACGTACGCCAGCCAGCCGATGCCGGGGATGGGCATCTTGGGCAGCGCCACCGTGCCGCCCAGCTCGACCGCCCGCTGGAACGCGTGGTCGAGCGACTCCACGTCCACCGTGCAGACGTACGCGTTCACCGGCTGGCCGTCCACCGGGGCGCCGCCCATGCGCTTGACCAGCCCGCCGTTGATGCCCGGCGTCCCGTCGTCGCCGGTGCGGATCAGCCAGTAGGGCATCGGCATGCCGGCGTCCGTGAACTGCCACCCGAACAGCTCCGTGTAGAAGCGGATGGCGCGCTCGGGATGTTCCGCGTGCACCTCGAAGTGGACCACGCGCGGCATGTCAGGCTCCGGTTCGGTGGGGTGATGGAACTGCGGGAGATGCGAGTCAGGCGGGGCGATGCTGCTCCGGCGTGCCGCCCCGCTTCCACCGCGCGTACTCATCCCGCATGCAGGTGCCGCAGGGGCGATAGCCCGCCGCGATCGCGGTCGCCTCGTCCGCGAAGAAGACGCGGTGGCGCGCGTAGCCCTTCGCGAGCGCGCGATTCGCCGAGCGGCAGTCGAGCCGGCCGTAGATGCGCGCCTTGCGATTCCCGCCGAGCGTCCCGGGCGTGTCGCTTGGGCAGGGCTCGCCGTCCGCGCCGATGAGTGTGTACGGCGGCGCGCTCAACGCGCGGCCCTCTCCTTCTTCGCCAACACCGAGCGGGCGATGAGCGGGCCGTGCAGCTTGCCGTTCTCGATGAAGATCTTGTTGGCGTCGTGCCCGGAGACCACCACGCCGGCCACGTACACGCCGGGCACGTCCGTCTCCATCGTCTGCGGGTCGTGGGTGGGGATGGCCGTCTCCGCCCCGAAGCCGACGCCCAGCGCGTGCAGCAGGCCGGGGCTGGGCTCGAAGCCGGTCATCGCCAGCACCCAGTCGTTGGGCATGGTGCGGCGCTCGCCGGTGTCCAGGCTCTCCACCACCACCTCGCGCGCGCGGATCTCCGTGATGCGGTGCCGCCAGAGCGCGGGGATGGCGCCCTCCGCGATGCGGTTATCCACGTCGGGGCGCACCCACGGCTTGACGCCCTTGTCGAGCTGGTCGAACAGGTGGACGATGGTGACGCGCGCGCCCTCGCGCCAGCAGGTGATGGCCGCGTCCGCCGCGCTGTTGCCGCCCCCGACGACGATCACGTCCTGGTCCCAGAACGGGTACGGCTCGCGGAACCAGTGCAGCACCTTGGGCAGCTCCGCGCCGGGTACGCCGAGCGGGCGCGGGCTGTCGTAGTAGCCCGTCGCGACCACCAGGTTGTTCGCCCGGACGATGCCCGTCTCGCCGTGGCGCGTGCGGAGGTGCAGCGCAAAGCCATCCCGGTCGCGCTCCACGGCGGTGACGTCGGTGAACTGGCGCACGTGCAGGCCGAAGTACTCGGCCACCTTGCGGTAGTAGCGCAGGGCCTCGCGGCGGGTGGGCTTGTCGCCGGCGGTGGTGAAGGGCAGGCCGGCGATCTCCAGCTTCTCGGGGCCGCTGAAGTAGGTGACGTAGGTGGGATGGTCGAGCATGGCCTGCGTCAGCGCGCCGCGGTCGAAGAGCGTGCACGACAGCCCCGCCTGGGCCGCCGCCACGCCCACCGCGATGCCGCACGGCCCCGCCCCCACCACCGCGATGTCCATCACCGCTCCGGCGGCCTCCTGGCGATCATCCCCCACAGCTCACCCTCCCGCTCTATCCTTCGGGGACGCCTTACTCCGGGGTAAGGTGCCCGCGTGTTCTCGCTCGTGATGCCAAGCCCTGCGCGCCGGCGGGCGCCCCCACCCGGACTCGCATTACTCGTCCACCCTCCCCCACGTCTGGGGGAGGGTTGCTGCCCTGGCGCGACTGACCGCCGGCACCCTAAACCCGGGCCCCCCTCTCCCACGGCAGGCGCCACCGCATTCGCATGGTAGAGACGCCCCGCCGGGGCGTCTCTACAGGGCCAGCCCTGCCACGGCGGGCCGCGCCGCGCACCACCGTTCTCCCTCTCCCGCGCAGTTTGCGGGAGAGGGACAGCGTGCGCGGCAGGACGCGACGACAGTCGCGCGACTGGTGTGCACGCAGGGTGAGGGGCCCCGCGACGAAGTCGCGCGCCTGACGTGCACGCAGGGTGAGGGCCCTAGTCCGCCGCCGCGCGCTCCCCGGCCCGCGACCCGG
>DASTLD010000626.1:0-9508 GCA_035715345.1 Longimicrobium sp. | reverse complement strand
CGGCCCGGGTGCACGCGCGCTACGGCGTGCCGGCGGAGAAGATCGCGCGCGTCTTCAACCCGCTGGACCTGTCGGAGTGGCGCCGGCCGGCGGACGCCGAGCGGGCGGCGGCCCGGGAGGCCCTGGCCATCCCGGCGGAGGCGCGCGTGGCCGCATGGCACGGGCGCGTGCTGGTGGAGCTCAAGGGGCTCGACGTGCTGCTGGACGCGTGGGAGCGCCTGGCCCGCCAGCGGCCCGGGCGCGCGCTGCGGCTGCTCCTGGTGGGCACGGGGAACGACCGCGAGGAGATGCGCCGGCGCATCGGCGGACGCGGGGACGTGGTGTGGGTGGACGAGTTCGTGCGGGACCGCGCCCGGCTGCGCGGCCTTCTCGCCGCCGCGGACGCCTGGACGCTTCCCTCGCGGCGCGAGGGGCTGGCCGTGGCGGCGCTGGAGGCCATGGCGTGCGGGCTCCCCGTCGTGGGCGCCGACGTGGCCGGGATGGGCGACGTGCTGGAAGACGGCGAGGCCTCCGGCGGGCTCCTGGTCCCGCGCGCGGACCCGCCGGCGCTGGCCGCGGCGCTCGGACGCCTGCTGGACGACCCGGGCCTGGCGCGCGCGGTGGGCGCGCGCGCCCGCGAGCGCGTGGAGCGCTGCTTCTCGCCCGAGGCCGTCGGCGCGCGGCTGCGGCGGCTCCTGCTCCGGGAGGGGGCCGCCACGGACGACGCCCGCGCGGGGCTCCAGGCGGGCCCCGCGCCTTCCCCGGGAACCCGGTGACCATGCTGCGACCCGACCAGAAGGTGTTCGGGCTGGGGCTGAGCAAGACGGGCACGTCCAGCCTGACGGAGGCGCTGGAGCGGCTCGGCATCCGCGCCATCCACTACCCGCACGACGCGCGCACCTACGACGAGCTGCGCCGCGGCGAGTACCGGCTGTCGATCCTGGACGAGTACCAGGCCGTGCTGGACATCCCCGTGGTGCCCTTCTACGCGCAGCTCGACGCGGCCTGGCCGGGCAGCAGGTTCATCCTGACGGTGCGCGAGCGGGAAGCGTGGCTGCGCTCGTGCGAGGTGCACTGGGGGCTGCTGATGCAGTGGTGGGAGCGCTTCCCGGACTTCAAGCGCTTCCACGAGTTCGCCAGCGCCTGCACCTACGGCGCCATCGGCTTCAGCCGCGAGCGGTTCGGCTGGGTGTACGACACGCACCTGCGCAACGTGCGGCAGTACTTCGCGGGCCGGCCGGACGACTTCCTGGAGATGGACGTCTGCGGCGGCGAGGGGTGGGAGCGGCTCTGCGCGTTCCTGGGGATGGACGTCCCCGCGGCGCCGTTTCCGCACGCGAACGAGTGGATGCACCGGCTGATGCAGGCCGCCGGGGACGTCGAGCGCGTCATCCCCCGCGACGCGGCGTTCATCCTGGTGGACGAGCAGGGGTTCGGCGGCGACTTCGGCCATCCCCGCCGCCGCCTTCCCTTCCTGGAGCGCCAGGGCGTCTACTGGGGCGCGCCCCCCGACGACGCCACCGCCATCCGCGAGCTCGAGCGGATGCGCCGCGATGCGCGGCCGGGCTTCCTCGTCATCGGCTGGCCCTCGTTCTGGTGGCTGGAGCACTACCCGCGCTTTGCCGCGCACCTGCGCCAGGCGTTCCCCTGCGTGCTCGCGAACGAGCGCCTGGTCGTCTTCGACCTGCGGGAGCGCTGAGCGGCGGGTCCCGTTCCGGCCACGGCCGCCGCGATCTCCTCCCGACCCGCCACGTCCCCCGCGGCGGGCTCCTGCGGACCTCAGGCAGGCCCGGCCGCCGCGTCGTCGCCCGCCACGAGCGCCGCCTCCGCGACGCGCGCGGTGCCCTCGCGCTTCCGCGTCTTCTCCTCGTACATCGCGCGGTCGGCGCGCACGATGGCGGCGGGCAGGTCCTCCGTCCCGGAGAAGGCCGCGGCCCCCAGGCTCACCTCCAGCCCCGCCACCGTGCGGATCGCGTCACGTACGCGTGGGACCACCTCCTCCGGGCGCGCGGCGGGAAAGAGCAGCAGGAACTCGTCGCCCCCCCAGCGATAGACGCGGTCCAGCGGGCGGACGCAGCGGCGCACCGTCTCCACCAGCCGCCGCAGCAGCTCGTCGCCGGCGGCGTGGCCGCGGGTGTCGTTCACCACCTTGAGGTTGTCCATGTCCAGCATGAGCGCGGTGCCGTAGCGGGCGCCCAGCGCCTCCAGCGCGGCGCCCTCCTCGTAGGCGCGCCGGTTCAGCGCCCCGGTCAGCGGGTCGTACAGGGCCACCTGCTTGAGACGGTCGTGGGCGATGGCGAGCTGGCTGCGCGCGTCCGCGTTCTCGCGCCCCACGTCCTCCAGCAGCAGCACGACCATCCCGTACCCCAGCAGCACCTGGAGCAGCAGGTCGAAGAAGCTGTTGTAGCGGAGCAGGAAGTAGAGGGGGCCCGCCGACTCGGTGCCCGCGGGGACCCCCTCGACCGCGAAGGCGGCCGCGTAGAGGATCCACAGCACCGCGATGGCGGCGAACACGACGCCGGTGGTGCGGCTTCCCAGCGTGCTGCGCGAGCCCGGCAGGCGCAGCAGGAGCGCCGCGCACACCAGGAACGGTCCCGCCACGAGCGGCGTCTGGAAGAGCATCACCGCGTTCAGGAACGGCCCGGAGAGGAGCGCGGTGACGACGGCGTAGGCCAGCGCGGCCGGGACCGCCCGGCGCAGGAAGACGCGCGGCCGGCTGCCGCGCACGAAGTTCAGCGTGCCGGCCAGCAGGAACACGACGAAGAGGAGCTTCCCGGCCTGGTAGACCAGGTTCGCCGCGCGGGGGGCCAGCGGCTCGGTGTCCATGGCCCGCGGAAAGGCGTACTGCGCCCCCACGGCGGCCAGCGCCACGACGAGCGCCACCCACCCCAGCGTCCACTGGCGAAAGTAGGAGTGCGGACGCGGGTGGCTGCGCAGGAGCGCCGCGAAGAAGCACACCAGCAGGAGCGCGCCGCCGGTCTGGCTCAGGAGGCCGATCACGGCGACCAGGGCGCCGATCTCGTCGGGTGTCATGAGGGGGCGAGGGGGGATGCGCGGGCGGGACGGAGCGGCCGGTCGCAGCATAGCGGCCCCGGATCGCCCCGACAAGGCGTGGGACGCGCCGGACCGCCGCCGGCCACGGGCGAAAGCAGGCCCCGCCACGGGTTCCCGTGGCGGGGCGCTGGTCTCTCCCGCGGGCGCTGCCTTCAGTCCTTCTTCCGCGACTTGCTGGACCGGGTGCGCCCCTCTTCGCTGCGCTGCTTGTTGACCGTCCGCGCGGCGAGCTCCTCCGCCTTGCCCTCGGACCGGCCGCGGCTCTCGTAGCTCTCCTTGATGTGCTCGTACTGCCGCTCGTCCTTCCTGCTCCACGACCTCGGCATCGCCGCCTCCCTCGGCACGGGTTCACCGACGCGAGGGGAATCGGGCAAAAACCATACACATCGCGCGCTTCATCCGCCACGCACTCCCCCCTCGCGAAGGTGCCGGACCGCATGCGCGGCGCCGTCGCCGTGACGACGGGCTGAACGGCCATCGCGTCGCACGCCGGGCACCGCCTTCCGCCGCGCAGCGTCGAGCAGAAGCGCGCGCCGGCCACGCCGCCGGCGGAAGACCGGGCATGATCCGCGCGGTCGGGGACGCCGCCGAAGTCGGGAGGGCCGGGGAGCGCCCCAGCGCCGAACCGACGTCGATCGGACCCGCGGATACAGGAGATCGATCGTGCTCGCACCGCTCACGGATGTCGAAGTGCGTGTCCTGGGCTCCCTCCTGGAGAAGGAGGTGACGACCCCGGAGAGCTATCCGCTTTCGCTGAACGCGCTCCTGGCGGCGTGCAACCAGACCACCAACCGGGAGCCGGTGATGCGGCTCGACGAGGGTACGGCGACGCACGCCATCATCGCGCTCCGCCGCGGCGGGCTGCTGCGCCAGATCCAGCCGGTGGGCTCGCACGTCACCAAGTTCGAGCACCTGCTGGCGGACGCGCTGCAGCTCGGCCCGCGCGAGCTGGCGGTGCTCGGCGTGCTGATGCTCCGCGGCCCGCAGACGCCGGGCGAGCTGCACGCGCGGACCGCGCGGCTGGCATCCTTCGCCGATCTCGCCGAGCTGGAGGCGGTGCTGGAGTCGCTGATCGCCCGCGAGCCGCAGCCGCTCGCCGCCCGGCTGCCCCGCCGGCCGGGACAGAAGGAGATCCGCTACGCGCACCTGCTGGGCGGTGAGCCGCAGCACGCCGATGCCCTCGCGACGGTGGACGAGCCGGCCCTCCCCGCCCCGCGCACGGGCGAGGGCGACCGCCTCACGTCGCTGGAGCAGACGGTGGAGGCGCTGCGGGCGGAGGTCGCTGCCCTCCGAGCCGAGCTCGAGCAGGTACGCGCTCAGCTCCGATGAGGGACGCGGTCGAACCCGCGCCAAGGGGCCCGGTGCCGGCGGGAGGGCGGGCACAAACCCTGGCGCTGGAGGCGCTCGCCGTCGACGAGCAGGCGGCGCTGGCGTGACGCGTGCCAGGGCCGGGACGACTGGCATCGAAGTCGCCCGGACCTCTCTCGCGCGCATACGCTCCGGCGCGAGCGCGTTGACACTTGAAACCGTGACCCGAGCGTCCCCGCCGTCGCAGGCGCTTCGCGCCCGGGCCGCGAGAACCACCACCGCCGCTGGCAAGGGATCCGTTGCTCACACCCGACGAGGTCATCAGGGACTACCGCGTCGCCTTCCGCAGCCGCCAGGTAAGCACGCTCGCGGTCGGCGAGGTGATGCTCGGCCGCGCCATGTTCGGCATCTTCGGCGACGGCAAGGAGGTGGCGCAGGTGGCGCTGGCGCGGGCGTTCCGCCCCGGCGACCTGCGCTCCGGCTACTATCGCGACCAGACCCTCATGTTCGCGCTGGGGCTGCTCGACGCGCAGCAGTTCTTCGCGCAGCTCTACGCGCACACCGACATCTCGGCCGATCCCGCCTCGGGCGGGCGCGGGATGAACGCCCACTTCGCCACGCGCATGCTGGACGAGCAGGGGCGCTGGCTCCCGCTCACGGAGGGCTTCCAGTCTTCCGCCGACATCTCCCCCACCGGGGGCCAGATGCCCCGGCTGCTGGGGATGGCGTGGGCCTCCAAGCTCTACCGCGACCTGGAGGAGCTGCACCCGTTCACGGACTTCTCGCGCAACGGCGACGAGGTGGCGTTCGGCACCATCGGCAACGCGTCCTGTGCCGAGGGCGTGTTCTGGGAGGCCATCAACGCCGCGGGCGTGATGCAGGTGCCCATGCTCATGTCCGTGTGGGACGACGGATACGGCATCTCCGTCCCCAACGAGATCCAGGTGGCCAAGGGGAGCATCTCCGCGCTGCTGGAGGGCTTCCGCCGCACCCCCGAAAGCCCCGGGGGGTTCGAGATCGAGGTGGTGAAGGGGTGGGACTACCCCGCCCTGGTGGACACCTACCGGCGCGTGACGGAGATCGTCCGCCGCGAGCACGTCCCCGCGCTGGTCCACGTGGTGGAGCTCACGCAGCCGCAGGGGCACTCCACCTCCGGCAGCCACAAGCGCTACAAGTCGGCCGAGCGCCTGGAGTGGGAGGCCGAGCACGACGCCCTGCCGCGCATGCGGGCGTGGATCGTGGAGCAGGGGATGGCCACGGCCGAAGAGATGGACGCGCTGGAGCAGGAGGAGGTGCGGCACGTCCGCGCCGCCCGCGACGCCGCGTGGCAGGCGTACCAGTCGCCCATCGACCGGGAGGCCGAGGCGCTCGCGGCGGTGATCGACGGCGCGTTGGCCGACGCGGGTGACGCGCGCGCGCGGCTGGAGGCGGAGCGCGACGACCTGCGCCGCCAGAAGACCCCCCTCCGGCGCGACCTGGCGGTCGCGGCGCACCGGGCCCTCGTGGCCGCGCGGGGCACGCGCGCCGTGGAGCCCCTGCTCCGCTGGCGCCGGGAGCAGGAAGCGCGCATGGCGGAGCGCTACCACACGCACCTCCTCTCCGAGTCCGGCGAGGCCGCCACGCGCGTCCCCGCGGTGCCGCCCGAGTACACGGCGGAGTCCGTCGAGGTGGACGGATACAAGGTGCTCAACGCCTGCTTCGACGCGGCGCTCAAGCGCGACCCGCGGGTCATCGCCTTCGGCGAGGACGTGGGGCGGCTGGGCGACGTGAACCAGGGGTTCGTCGACCTCCAGGCGCGCTACGGCACCCTGCGCGTGGGCGACACGGGGATCCGCGAGGCCACCATAATGGGACAGGCCATCGGCATGGCGCTCCGCGGGCTGCGGCCGATCGCGGAGATCCAGTACCTGGACTACCTGCTCTACGGCCTGCAGATCCTCTCGGACGACCTGGCGACGCTGCGCTACCGCACGGCCGGGGGGCAGAAGGCGCCCGTCATCGTCCGGACGCGCGGGCACCGGCTGGTGGGCGTGTGGCACTCCGGCTCGCCGATGGCGATGATGCTGGGCGCGCTGCGGGGGATGCACATCCTCGTGCCGCGCGACATGACGCGGGCGGCGGGCTTCTACAACACGCTCCTGCGCTCGGACGACCCCGCCGTGGTCGTCGAGGTGCTGAACGGGTACCGCATCAAGGAGCGGCTCCCCGCCAACATCGGCACGTTCACCCTGCCGCTCGGGGTGGTGGACGTGCTGCGCGAGGGGACGGACTGCACGGTGGTCACCTACGGCGCGTGCTGCGCCATCGCGATGGAGGCCGCGGCGGCGCTGGAGGCGGTGGGGATCAGCACGGAGGTGATCGACGTGCAGTCGCTGCTCCCCTTCGACGTGGACGGCGCGATCGTGCGCTCGATCCGCAAGACCAGCAAGGTGCTCTTCCTGGACGAGGACGTGCCCGGCGGCGCCACCGCGTACATGATGCAGGAGGTGGTGGAGCGGCAGGGGGGGTTCCACTGGCTCGACGCGGCCCCGCGCACCCTCCCGGCGGCGGCGCACCGCGCCGCCTACGGCCGGGACGGCGACTACTGGTCCAAGCCCAACGCGGAGACCGTCTTCGAGGCGGTCTACGAGATCGTCTCCGAGACGGCCCCGTCGCGCTTTCCCTCGCTCGCCTGAACGGGAGCCACGGGCCTCGCGCGCGGAGACACAGGAGGAGAACGCCGACCCATCCCACACGACGGCGGGCACGGGGATCATGCCAGCGGCCCCGGCGGGCGGACTCGCCGGGGCCGAATCCCCGGGCGCCGCGGCCGATGCGCCCACGCGTCTCCCCGATCGGCCGTCAGCCCTCCCCGTCCAGTGCTATTTCGATCTCCTCCCGCACCCACGCGTCGTCCTCCCCCTCCGCCCTCCCCCGCAGCGCCTGCCGCGCCGCCTCCGTGCCGATGCGGCCCAGCGCCCACGCCGCGTGGCCGCGCACCAGCGGCTCCTCGTCGTTCAGTGCGACGGCCAGCGCGGGAACGGCCTCGGGCGATCCCCAGTTGCCCAACGCGACGGCGACGTTGCGCAGGGGGCCGAAGCCCGGGGCTGGAGTCCCGCCGTGCAGGGTGGAAGAAGAGAGAGTAGGCCTTCATTCACGGCACCGTAGCGTCTCCTTCAGCCTCAATCGAACTGTCTTGACGCCAGGCTGGTCGTGCGCCTACGCTAGCGTCCGGCGATCCCCGTGTCGGATCGGACCCTGCGGCCCATGCCGCAGGCCATCACGGACAATCCGCGTAACTGACAATGCCCCTCCGCGTCTTTCTCAGCCATTCGTCCAAGGACAAGCCCCAGGTAGAAGCGCTCGCCGTCGCGCTGCGGGAGCGGGGGATCGAGCCGTGGCTCGACAAGTGGGAGATCGGCCCGGGCGATGACATCGTGGGCAGCATCAACCGTGGCCTGGACGAAGCGGACGCGGGGATCATCGTGTTCTCGGAGCACAGTGGTGAGAGCCGATGGGTGGAGTCCGAGGTCAGCTACCTGACCTACGCGCGGATCGTGGAGAGCAAGGCGCTCATCCCCGTCGTGCTGGGCGAGGGCGCATGGGTCCCGCCGCTCATCCGTCCGCTCGCCCGCCGCGGCATCGAGGAAGCCGACGCGATCGCGGACGCACTGCTCAATCGCCGCGCCCGTCCCACGCCGGCAGTCGCGCCCGAGCGGGGGACAACCGAGCGGGTGCTGGTCTCGCTCGGTCGCGAAGCGGACGGCGGCGTGCGGGTGAACGTGCGGATCGGCAGCGCGCAGCACGCCGGCGCCGTGTATCCGGCGCTTCCGTCGGCGCTGGTGGAGGCGCAGGCGGTGTTCCTGCGCGGCGTGCGCACCGGCGTGCGCCGGAACCCGACTCAGGCGGAGCGCGCATCGCAGGAGAGCGGGCTTGCGCAGCTGGGGCGTGCGCTGCGCGACTTCTGCCTGCCGGGTGATGCGGGCCAGGCGCTGGAGACGCTGGTGGACGGCGCCATCGGCACCGTTGTGGAGGTCTGCTTCGAGGCGGAGGATCCCATGCTCCTCGGCCTGCCGTTCGAGGCGCTGCGCCTGCCGGACGACCGAACGCTTGCGCTGCAAGCCTCGGTGGTGATGCTCCGCCGCCCGGCGAGACTGGGCGCGGCGGAAGAAAGCGCGCTCGCCGGGCCGCTCAAGGTGCTGGTCGCCGTCGGGGCGCCGGACGAGGGGAACACCAGCGCGGCGGTCCTGGACCAGGAGCACGAGCTGCAGAACATCCTCGATGCCGTTCTCGTCGCGCAGCGCCACGAGAACGTGGAGGTGCGCATCCTGGAAGTGGGGAATCCGGAGGTGATCGGCGACGCCATCGCGGCGGACGCGTACCACGTGCTCCACCTCTCCTGCCACGGGATGCCGGGAGCGCTGGAGCTGGAGGACGAGGAGGGCCGCGCCGTCCGCGCCTCGGCGGACGAGCTGGTGGAGCCGATCCGCCGCACGCACCGGCCGCTCCCGCTGGTGCTGCTGAACGCCTGCCACGGCGGCGTCGCCGACGGGCAGACGGCCAGCCTGGCCGAGGCGCTGCTCCGCGCCGGAATTCCGGCCGTCCTGGCGATGCAGACGTCGGTCAGCGACTTCTACGCGACCGAGTTCGCGCGTGCCTTCTACCATCACCTCGCGTCGCGCGAGCACCTGCTGGCGAGCCGTGCGCTGGCCGCAGCGCGCAAGGAGCTGGAGCGCAAGCGCCAGGAGGCGGCGCGCCAGGGGGCCCCCCTGGCGCAGACGCAGCCCGAGTACGCGACACCCAGCCTGTTCGTCGCGGGAGAGGAGCGGCCGCTGGCGGACTTCGCCCGCGACAGGCAGCCGCTGAGCATCCGCCCGGTTTACCAGGTGGCCGGGCCGGTGCCACAGCTGCGCATCGACGACCTGATCGGGCGACGGCGGGAGCTGCGCGACACGCTGCGCACCCTTCGCGACCCATCCGGCGCATACGCGGGCGTGGTGCTTACCGGTATCGGCGGCGTGGGCAAGAGCGCCGTCGCCGGCCGGGTGATGCAGCGCCTGACGGAGGACGGGTGGATGGTCCCCGCCAGCGCAGGCCGCTTCGACCTCAAGTCGATCGCCGTCGCCATCGGAACGGAGCTGATCCAGGCGGATCGGGATGATGCGCGGAAGCTCGGCGGGTTGCTCGT
>DASTLD010000625.1:0-7839 GCA_035715345.1 Longimicrobium sp. | reverse complement strand
CGGGGATGGCCTTCACGCTCTTCGACGGCCGCGCGCACTTCCACCGCGCGGGCAAGCTGCCCAGCACGGAGCTGCCCTGGTTCCGCGGCGCCTTTCCCGCCGGCGCGCGCGTGCTGGGCGACGCGGTGCAGTGGGTGCCGCAGCCGCGCCGGCAGCAGGGCGTGGCCGCGCACCGCAGCCCGGGCGGCGCCGGCTTCCACCAGCACTTCTTCGACAACGCGCCGTCGTTCCTGCACGTGCAGGGCGGCGACCGCGTGTACGCCTACGTCTACCTGGACCCCGCGGACCCCCCCAGCGCGCTGCTGCTGCAGTGGCGCGTGGGCGGCTCGTGGGAGCAGCGCGCCTACTGGGGCCCGCCCGGCGCCGCCGGCATCGTCTGGGGCACGGACGGCACGAACAGCCGCCGCCGCATGGGCGACCTGCCGCCGGCCGGGCGCTGGGTGCGCCTGGAGGTGCCCGCCGCGCTGGTGGGCCTGGCCAACCAGCAGGTCAACGGCCTGGCCTTCGGGACCGTGGACGGCGTTGCCACCTGGGACGCGGCGGGCGTGGTGCGCAGCCGCGGCGCGGGGCTGCGCGCGGAGTACTTCGCGGGCCGCGCCCTGGCGGGACCGGCGCTGCTGGAGCGCGTGGACGCCAGCGTGGACTTCGACTGGGGCGCCGGCTCGCCGGACCCGGCGGTGCCCGCGGACGAGTTCTCCGCCCGCTGGACGGGCCTCGTCGTGCCGAAGTACAACGAGGACTACACCTTCTCCGTGCCCGCCGACGACGGCGTGCGGCTGTGGGTGGACGACACGCTGGTGGTGGACCGCTGGATCATCACCGCGGTGCCGCCGGAGGGGCAGGAGGGGCGCGGTACCATCCGCCTGACGGCGGGCCGGGCGCACCGCATCCGCCTGGAGTTCTTCGAGGCGGGCGGCGCGGCGGTCATCCGGCTGCGCTGGTCCAGCCCCAGCACGCCGCTGCAGGTCATCCCCGCCGGGCAGCTCTTTCCCCCGCTGGGCACGCCGGTGCCGGAGACGGCGGCGGTGGCCCTGGAGGACGCCTGGCTGGAAGAGGCGCTGCCCCCCAACGCCAGCGTGGCCGGCAGCGGCGCCTGGAGCTGGGTGCCGCACCCGGCGCTGCTGCCGCCGGAGGACGCCTTCGACACCGCCGACGCGGTGGAGGGCCGGCGCGAGTCGCTGGCGGTGGCGCGCCTGCGCGAGCAGCTGCTGCAGGGCGGCGTGGTGAGCGCCGCGCACCAGGCGGAGCTGGACCGCGGCCTGGCGCACTTCGTCAACTTCCTGGACGCCAAGGTCAAGGCCGCGGACGACTACGCGGACTTCAGCTTCGTGCGGGTGCAGAGCGACATGTACCGCCTGCGCCAGCTCATGATGGGCACCACGGCCGCCACCCGCCTGGCCACCAGCCCCGCGGTCGCGGGCATCGTGCGCCAGTCGGACAGCGCGCTGGACATGCGCAGCAAGCTGGCGGACTACCTGCGCTACGCGCGGCTGGGGACGGTCAAGACCGCGCAGGGCGGCGTCAAGCTGCACGCCATGAAGCAGGACATGGGCGGCGGCGAGGTGTTCAACACGCAATCGCTGGGCGTGTCGTCGCGGGCGCTGGTGGCCAACACCCACACCGCGCTGGGCTTCAGCCCCATGGTGGTGTCCGTGGCGCAGCCGGTGCACGCGGCCACGGCCGTGGCCTGGCAGCCGGCGCCCCCGCCGCGCACCGCGCCGCCCGCGGGCGTGCCCGCGGGCCCCACGGTCACCGTGCAGCCCCCGCCGCCGCCGCGCACCACCGCGCCCCCGCCCGGCGTCTCCGCCACCGTGGTGCCGCAGGCGGCGGCGTGGGCCTCGCCCGCGGTCATGTCCAAGACCGCGATGGTCACCCGCATCGCGCCCGCGTACCAGGGGTCGCGGGCGGGCGCCGCGCTCAGCAGCGTCTGGCTCAAGGCGCCCATCGTGGGCGAGGCGTACGACTTCCGCACCGTCACCGTGGCCGAGCGCGCGGTGGCGCCGGAGGCCAACGAGGCCAAGAGCTTCAGCGTGCTGACCCGCTACGAGGTGCTGAGCGGGCTGGCGCGGCTGGACCTGCCGCTGGACGACCTGGTGCTGCCGGGCTTCGCGGACGTGGGCCCGCTGACCTTCATCGACCCGGCGGGCAAGGAGCAGCCCATCATGCAGGGCGGCAAGCAGGCGGTGGGGCACCGCATGCGCCGCATCAGCCGCAAGGCCTGGGACGGCGACCCCATCGAGATGCCGCTGCTGGTGCAGAAGCGCTTCGGCGACGTCAAGAGCGACGCGCAGCTCACCGACCTGGTGCTGGAGGTCAACGACCCCACCAACGGCGACGAGGCCGCCTTCTTCGCGCTGAGCGTGGAGCTGCTGGACGCCACCACCGCGGCGCTGCGCGCGGCGGAGGGGCGCATCCAGCAGTACCGCGACGCGGCGGACGCCGCCCGCGTGGTGCTGGGGCAGGCGCAGGAGAGCGCCCGCGCGGCGGACAGCCGGCTGCGCGCGCTGGAGAACGAGCTGGGCGAGGTGCGGCACGACCTGGCCGTGGCCCGCGCGCTGTACGAGGACGAGAAGGAGCGCGTCCGCCAGCTCAACGAGCGCCGCAGGACCATCGTGCGCGACCACGTGGAGTTCTTCGCCTTCCAGCGCCCGCGCGTGGCCTTCGGCATCCTGGACGCGCCGCGGCGCCCGCTGGACCCGGCCTTTACGCAGAGCCCGGTGCCGGCGTGCCTGAACAGCAGCGAGCAGGCGCCGGCGGAGCTGCGCGCCATCGTGGAGGTGCTGCGCGAGAGCCCGCTGCGCTTCTTCCGCAACGCGGGCCGGCTGCTGGGCGGGCTCAACACGCTGGAGTCGCTGCGCGGCACGCTGGAGGCGGCGCGCGAGCGGGCCCGCACCCGGGGCGTGCCCTCGCTGCTGGAGTCGCTGAACGAGCGGCTGCACGGCGGGCTGGGCGCCGCCATCGCCCGCACGCTGCAGGCGCAGCAGCAGGTCATGCTGCAGTACCGGCACGCGCTGGCGTACGTGGACTGGGGGTGGCTGCACCACGCGCTCTGGTCGCGGCTGCAGGACGAGGCGCTCCAGCACCTGTCGCTGGGCGACGTGATCGACGCCGCGCACGGCCGCACCAGCGTGGACCGCGGCGCCAGCCGCGAGCTGGACGACGTGCTCAAGATCGCCACCTGCCTGTACCGCGAGATCGGGCAGGTGCGGCCGGCGCTGCGGCTGGACTGGGCGGAGGCGGTCAGCCAGTACGACGAGGCGGTGGACCTGCGCAACCTGTTCAGCCTGCCCCGCTTCAGCGAGGTGGACTACCTGAGCCGGCGCGAGATGCAGGCGATGGTGGACTGGCTGTACGCCCGCGTGGAGCCGTCACAGCCGGAGGCGGGGGCCATGATGAGCGACGTGGTGCGCATCTGCATCCTGCTGGCCAGCCACGCGCCGGTCAACACCATCGTCTCCGCCACGGTGACGCGCGAGACGGAGGCGCGGGCTGGCGGCACGGTGGAGCTGCGCGTGGACCCCTCGCGGGCGCGGGTGGGGATGCACGTGCTGCTGCAGGACTCGGAGCGCAGGCCGGTGCACGGGGTCATCGAGGACATGTCCGAGGGGCTGGCCGTGGCCCGCGTGCTCCAGGCGGGCGCCTCGTCGGTCAAGATCCTCAAGGACGCGCGCGCGCAGCTGGGCGAGCGGGCCAGCCTGGACGCGTACGCGCTGGCGGGCGGCCGGCCCCCGGCCATCACGGCAAGGTACCCGGTCGCGCGGCTCTGGGTATGAGCGCGGCCGCGCGGCGGGTGCGGCGGGTGCGCCTGTCCGCGCCCCGCGAGGACCTGGTGCGCCGCGGGGCGCTGCTGCTGGAGGACGCGCTGCACACCGCCACCGTGCCCGGCGGCGGCGGCGGGCGGCTGCTGCTGGTGCGGCGGCTGGACGTGGGCCGCATCCGGGCGGGCGCGTCGCCCGCCACGCTGGCGCTGGAGATCGAGCGGCGCCTGCGCCAGGTGGAGGCGTCCGCCGTCCACGGTGCGGACCCCTCCGCCGCCGCCGCGCCCGCCGTGTGGTTCCGCGACGCGGCGGAGGCGGCGGCGGTGCTGGCCGTGCGCCTGGCCCGCGGCGCGGGCGCGGAGGCCTGGTTCTGGCGCCCCGCCGTGCGCGGCTGGGAGCCCGGCGCCGGGCCCGCGGAGGGCATCCGCCTGGCCCTGCGCGCGGCGGCGGAGACCCCCGCCGGACCGGTGGCCGTGGCGGAGGTGCTGAGGGCCTCCCTGGCGGCAGGTACCGCGGATCGTCTACTGTCCTGCCTAACCCCTTCGTACGCAACGGTTTTGCTGGCGCTGGGCGGCTGGTCCGCGCCCGCGCGGCGCCCCTCCGGCGCACCTCCTTTCGCGCCGCCGCCGGGCGATTCTCCCGCTTCATCCGTTCCCGTCCCTCCCTCTCCCCGCGGGGCTGCGCTGCACGCGGTCGCCCCGGAGTGGCGGCACGTTGTCGCCCGGTGGATCCTGGAGTGGGGCGATGACGACGTGCGCTCGGTATGGCTCGCCTGCATGGCGCTGATCGCCACGCGGCCGGCGCGCGCCGCGGACCGCACGCTGCCGGATCGCGCCACCGCGCTGGTGGGTTTCGTGGTGCACGAAAACTCGTCCACTTCGGCCAATAGTAGACAGCGTCCCAAATCACCCCCCGAATCCGGCGTCCGGAAATCGGAAAAGACGACGGCGCAGCAGGGGGATGCCGCGCAGGCCTCATCGCCCCCGCCCGCTGACCTCGTTCCCAGCGCCGCCGGGGACGATGGCATGGCTGCGTCCGCATCACCCATAGCGGTCCAGGGCGATGGGGCAGGGGAGCAAACCGGCGGAATCGCGGAGGGGTCGGAAACGTCCGTTCTGACTACTTTAGGACCCCGGTTGCCGAATGGGCCAACACGCGAACAGGAAAACGACGAGATTTTCGCCCCACCCGCCATCGCGCGGGCGGATTCGGCGCTCTCGGACGCGGCCGGCCTCTTCTTCCTGGTGCCCGCGATGCGGCGGCTGGGGATGGACGCGCACCTCGCCGCGCATCCCCACCTGCTGGAGGCGGAGCTGCCCGTACATGTCCTGCTGCGAATCGCGGAAAAAACCTGCGTCCCGCCTGGTGATCCGGCGCTCGATCTTCTCGGAAGAATAGACAGAATAAACAGTGATCCGCACTCCGCGGCGCCGGAAGAACTAAACAGAATAAACAGCGGGGCGGCCCTCCCGTTCACCGCGCCGGAGGCGTGGACGCGGCTCGTGGCGAGGGCAGGGGAGCCCGTGGCGCGCGCGGACGGCGGGCGCTGGGACGCGTCGGGCCGGCTGCCGCTGGCGCTGCCCGCGGCCACGCTGGACGAGGCGGTGGACGCGTGGGTGGCGGCGTTGCGGCGGCTGAGCCGGCTGCACGCGCGCATGGGCCTGCGCGCGCTGGTGCGCCGCCCCGGGCGCGTGGAGGCCACGCGCACCCACCTGGACGTGACGCTGCCGTTCTCCGCCGCGGACGTTCGCGTCCGCGCGGCGGGGCTGGACCTGGACCCCGGCTGGGTGCCCTGGCTGGGGCGCGTGGCCGCCTTCCACTACACGGACGAGTGAAATGGCCGAATCGCCCACGGTGATCCCGCTGCGCAGCCCCGCGCCGGAGACGCCGCCCGCGGCCGCGCCCACGCTGCGCGCCTTTGCCCTGGCCGCCGTGGCGGAGACGGTGTGCGGCGACATCGGCCCCGCCGCGCCGCCGCCGGAGCTGGCGTTCCTGCTGCACCACCTGCGCGCGGTGGACCGCGGCGGCGGGTGGGCGGCCGGGCTGGGGCGCTACCTGGCCGCCCCCGACCCCGGCGACGCGCCGCTGGTGCGCCTGGCGGACGAGATCGGCCTCACGACCGTGGAGACGCTGGCCGTGGCCCTGGCCGCCGCGGTGGAGGACGACGTGATGGTGGGCCGCGCCTTCGCGCATCTCCAGGCGCCGCTGGGGGGAAGCCGCCCCACGCTGAGCCTGCTGGCCGCCTGCCTGGGCGACGTGGCGCCCGCGGACGTGCGGCCCATCGAGGCGCTGGCCACCGGCGCCGCCGTGCGCTGCGGCCTGCTGACCGTGCTGGGCGATGCGCTGCCGCTGCCGGAGCGCACCGTGGCGGTGCCCCTGCACCTGTGCCACGCGCTGGCCGGCAGCGACGGCATCTGGCCCGGCGGCACCGTGGGCCTGGGCGACCTGCCGGAGGTGCCGCTGCCCCCGTCCGCCGCCAGGGAGGCC
The DNA here is from genome assembly GCA_035715345.1 of Longimicrobium sp. GTDB lineage: Bacteria > Gemmatimonadota > Gemmatimonadetes > Longimicrobiales > Longimicrobiaceae > Longimicrobium. The sequence goes on along the minus strand of DASTLD010000625.1, from coordinate 1,594 downwards.
GAGCGGCACGCGCGCGCCCTGTCCGCGCAGCCGCGCCAGGCGCTGGCGCTGCGCACCGGCTCGGCGTCCGAGGGACGTTCGGTTGCGCGCGCGGTGGCCGCCGCGCTGGGACGGCGGCCGGTGTTCGTGGAGACGGAGCAGACGGCGGGGCTGGGGCCGTGGCTGGTGCTGCGCGGGCTGCTCCCGGTGTTCTGCCTGGAACTGGGCCCGGGGGAGCGCAAGATGCTGCCCTCGCTGCCGGCCTACACCGGCCCCGTGCTGGCGCTGTGCGGCCCGGACGGCACGGTGGAGTCCGGCGCCGGCACCGTGCCCGGCTGGCTGCTGCCCGTGCCCCCGCGCGACGAGCGGCAGGCGCTGTGGCACGAGGCCATCGGCCCGGGCGAGCTGGCCCGGCAGCTCGCGCGCGACCACCGCCACGGCGCCGGGCAGATCGCCCACCTGGGGCGGCTGGCCCGGCACCGCGGCGCGCTGGAGGGGCGCGGTGAGCCCACGCGCGAGGACGTGCTGGCCGCCAGCCGCGGCGGCGACGCGGCGGCGCTGGGCGCGCTGGCGCAGCCGCTGCCCATGTCCATCCCCGACGGCGCGCTGGTGGCGGGGCAGGCGCTGGCGGCGGAACTGGACATGCTGCTGCTGCGCTGCCGCATGCGCGACGGGCTGACGGACGACCTGGGCGTGTCCTCGTCCGTGCGCTACACGCCGGGCGTGCGCGCGCTGTTCGTGGGCCCCAGCGGCACCGGCAAGACGCTGGCGGCGGGCTGGCTGGCCACGCGCCTGGGCCTGCCGCTGTACCGCGTGGACCTGGCGAGCGTCACCAGCAAGTACATCGGCGAGACGGAGAAGAACCTGGCGCAGCTCCTGGCGCGCGCGGAGCAGGCGGAGGTGGTGCTGCTCTTCGACGAGGCGGACAGCCTGTTCGGCAAGCGCACGGAGGTGCGCGACAGCAACGACCGCTTCGCGAACGCGCAGACCAACTACCTGCTGCAGCGCATCGAGAGCTTCGACGGCATCGCCCTGCTGACCAGCAACAGCCGCACGCGCTTCGACAGCGCGTTCACGCGGCGGCTGGACGCCATCATCGAGTTCCCGCTGCCGGGGCCGGAGGAGCGGCGCGGGCTGTGGGAGGCGCACCTGGGCGGCGGGCACACGCTGCAGCCGCGCGACCTGAACCGGCTGGCGGCCACGGCGGACCTGGGCGGCGGCCACATCCGCAACGCCGTGCTGGCCGCGGCCGCGCTGGCGCACGACGCCGGGCGCGCGGTCAGCTTCAACGACGTGGTGCAGGGGCTGTTCATCGAGTACCGCAAGCTCGGCAAGCAGCTCCCCGTGGGCCTGCGCGGCTAGGGTGCGCGCGAGCGAGACGCCCGCCGCCGCGGGACCCAGGCCGCGCCCGCCGGCGGCCGACGGGCCGGCGCGCGCGCCGGCCGGCGCCGCCGCGGGCCTGCCGCTGTTCCTGGGCGGCGGCCGCGCCCTGGACGCCGGCGTCCGCGCGCGGATGGAGCCGGGGCTGGGCGCGCCGCTGGACGGCGTGCGCGTGCACGACGACGGGCCGCCCGCCCGCGCCGCGCGCTGGATGGGCGCGCGCGCCTTCACCGTG
>DASTLD010000624.1:0-3372 GCA_035715345.1 Longimicrobium sp. | reverse complement strand
CGCGCGCCGCGGACGCCTGCGGGCTCCTGCCGGGCCGGCTGCGGCTGGAGGTGACGGAGTCCGTGCTGGTGGACAACGTCGACGCCGCGGCGGCCACGCTGCGCCGGCTCAAGGAGTTGGGCGCGCGCATCTACATGGACGACTTCGGCACCGGCTACTCGTCGCTGGCGGCGCTGCACCGGCTGCCGCTGGACGGCGTGAAGGTGGACCGCTCGTTCGTGCGCGGGCTGGACGGCGACGCCCGCTCGCGCGGCGTGCTGCGCGCGGTGATGGCGCTGGCGCGGGAGCTGGGGCTGGAGGTGGTGGTGGAGGGCGTGGAGGAGCAGCGGCAGATGGAGGCCCTGCGCGAGCTCGGGTGCGGGTTCGCGCAGGGCTACCTGTTCTCCCCGGCGGTGGACGGCGACCGCCTGCGGGAGATGATGGCGAGTGGGGGGAGCTGGTGAGAGGGCGGGGAGACGCCTTGACGAAAACCTAACGATGGGTTATAGTGATGCCGACTGTGCTGAGGATGTGCGGGTTCGAGGTGCGCATCAACACGGACGATCACGAGCCGCCGCACGTCCACGTCTGGAAGGCGGGGGCATGGATCAAGGTCGCCATCGGCGACGAGGACACCGCCGCGTACGTGCTGAAGCACGGCGGGATGAAGCCACGCGACGCCGTCTGCGCGGTGCGGATCGTGGACAACGCGTGGGAAATGCTGCTTGCACACTGGAGGAAGATCCATGGCTAGGAAGCCGCTGACCGACGCCGAGATCATCGCCAGCCTGCCCGCCGCCCGCGAGCGGGCGCGCCAGGCCGCGCAGGAGGAGCCCCGCGCGGAGCTGGCCTACTACGACGCCCTGCGGCGGCGCATCGTGGTGGAGCTGGCCGGCGGGGCCATGTTCGCCTTTCCCGCGGAGGTGGTGGAGGAGCTGGCCGGCGCCTCCGACGAGGTGCGCGCCGGCGTGGAGGTGCTGGCCGGCGGCGAGGTGCTGCGGTGGGCCGCGGTGGATGCCGACGTGGCGGTGCCCGGGCTGATCGCGCGGGTGGCCAACGTGCGCGCCTGGGCGGCCCGGTACCTGGGCGCGGGGCGCTCGGAGGCCAAGGCCGCCGCCGCGCGGGCCAACGGGCGCAAGGGCGGGCGGCCGCGCAAGCAGGGAGCGGCCGGGTAGCGGGTCCCCATCTGGAGTGGCCCAATTCCGCATGCAGGTGCAGGGTTCCAGCAATCGTCCGACCGCACGCGGGCTGGCATGTGAGTTGCTTTACACTGCAAAGGACTTGACACGCGGCGACCCAGACCCCATCCTATCACCATGGCGAAGATCATCCCCCTCCGCTCGCAGCCCCCGGAAGACCCGTCCAACGACCTGCAGTCGCGGGCGATGGACAACCTGCGCTTCATCCGCGAGACGATGGAGCGGGCGGGGAGCTTCACGGCGGTGTCGGGGTGGGGGCAGGTGGTCATCGGCGTCACGGCGCTGCTGGCGGCGTGGCTGGCCTGGCGGCAGCCCACCGCGGAGCTGTGGCTGGCCACCTGGTCCGCGGCCGCGCTGGTCTCCGTGCTCATCGGCGTGCTGACCACGGCCATGAAGGCCCGCGCCGCGCGCATGCCGCTGCTCTCCGGCCCCGGGCGCAAGTTCATGCTCAGCCTGGCGCCGCCGCTCGTCGCGGGCGCGCTGCTGACGGGGGTGCTCTTCCGCGCGGGGATGCCGGAGGTGCTGCCGGGCGTGTGGCTGCTGCTCTTCGGCGTGGGCGTGGTGACCGCCGGCGCGTTCTCCGCCTCCGTGGTGCCGGTGATGGGGGTGTGCTTCATGGCGCTGGGCTGCGCAGCGCTCTTCTCCCCCGCGGCGTGGGCGGACGCGTACATGGCCATCGGCTTCGGGGGGCTGCACGTCGTGTTCGGGATCCTGATCGCGAGGAGGTATGGTGGCTGACGCGGGCGCTGCCGCGCGGCAGACCTCCGCCGTCCTGCGCAGCGTCGCAGGCGCGGCGGAAGAGGGCGCGGACGAGCTGGACCGGCTGATCCACGAGCGCGTGCGCCTGGGGATCGTCAGCGCGCTGGCCGTCAACCGCTCGCTGACCTTCAACGAGCTCAAGGGCATGCTGTCGCTGACGGACGGCAACCTGAGCGTGCACGCGCGCAAGCTGGAAGAGGCGGGCTACATCGCCTGCACCAAGAGCTTCGAGGGGCGCACCCCGCGCACGGAGTTCGAGCTGACCGACGCCGGCCGCCGCGCACTCGAGGCCTACCTGAACCACATGGAAGCGCTGATCCAGGCCGTGCGCGACCGCTGACAACCCCCTTTTTTTGCTGCTGAACTTTACGATGCAAAGGACTCTGCAAATCGCCTCCCGCACGCCCGCCGCGCTGCACGTGGCGGTGATCATGGACGGCAACGGGCGCTGGGCCGCGGCGCGGGGGTGGCCGCGCACCACCGGGCACCGCGAGGGCGCGCGCATGGTGCGGCGCATCGTGGAGGCGGCGCCGGAGACGGGGATCGGCACGCTGACGCTGTACGCCTTTTCCAGCGACAACTGGCTGCGCCCGCCGCGCGAGGTGGGCGCGCTGATGCGGCTGTTCCGCGCCTACCTGGCGGCGGAGACGGCGCGCTGCGTGGAGAGCGGGGTGCGCCTGTCCGTGATCGGCCGGCGCGACCGGCTGCCGGACGCGCTGCGCCGCGCGGTGGAGGGCGCCGAGCGCGACACGGCGGACGGTACGCGGCTGCGGCTGCGCATCGCGCTCGACTATTCCGCGCGCGACTGCCTGGCGCGGGCGATGGCGCTGGCGGGAGGACGCGAGCCGTCGCGCGAGGGGGTGGCGGAGCTGCTGGGCCGCGCCATGGGCGAGCGCGAGCCGGCGCCGGACGTGGACCTGCTGGTGCGCACCGGCGGCGAGCAGCGGCTGAGCGACTTCCTGCTGTGGGAGTGCGCGTACGCGGAGCTGTACTTCACGCCGCGCGCGTGGCCGGAGTTCGGGCCGGAGGGGCTGCGGCAGGCGGTGGAGTGGTTCCACGGCCGCGAGCGCCGCTACGGGCGGGTGCCGCGCGCGGCGGCGGGCTGACGCGCCGCGCGCCCGAATCGACCAACCGGGAACCGGGGGAGGAGGCGATGCAGCCGGTCTTCAACTTCCAGGGGAGCGCCGCCCTCTCGGTGCTGGCGTTCCTGGGCACGGGCTTCCTGTTCGCCGGGGCGGCGGGAACGGCGCTGTACCTGTGGCTCCGGGGACGGCGCGGCCCCGCGCGCCTGGCGGGCGCGGGGGGCATGGCCGTCGCGGGGATCTACGCGCTGGCGCTGCTGGGCTTCTCCGCCGCGGCGCGCGAGGCGGAGGTGCCGCCGGGGCGCGAGAAGTACTTCTGCGAGGTCGACTGCCACCTGGCCTACGCCGTCCTG
>DASTLD010000623.1:0-4299 GCA_035715345.1 Longimicrobium sp. | reverse complement strand
GGCATCATCGGCCCCAACGGCGCCGGCAAGTCCACCATCCTGGAGGGCATTGCCTGGGCCATCTACGGCGCGGCGGCGGCGCGGGGCACCAACGAGACCATCCGCTTCTCGCGCGCGCCCGCGCGCTCGCGCGTGGAGGTGGAGGTGGGGTTCGCGCTGGGCGGGCACGAGTACCGGGTGCTGCGCACGCTGAACGCCGCCGAGGTGTTCCTGGACGGCTCGCTGACCGCGGTGGCCAGCGGCATCGGCGGCGTGTCCGCCTACCTGCAGTCGCGCATCGGCATGTCGCGCGACGAGTTCTTCAACACCTACTTCACCGGGCAGAAGGAGCTGGCCTTCCTGGCGGCCATGGGGCCGGCGGACCGCGGGCGCTTCCTGTCGCAGGTGCTGGGATACGAGCGGCTGCGGCGCGCGCAGGACCTGGTGCGCTCCCGCCGCAGCGAGCTGCGCAGCGAGATCAAGGGGCTCAAGGCCACGCTGGGCGACCGCCACGACATCGTGGCCGCGCGCAAGGCCGCGGAGCAGCGCACCGCCGAGGCCGTGGCCCTGCTCAAGGCCGCGCGCACGGAGGCGGACGACGCCGCGGGCGACGTGCGCGAGATGGAGCCGCGCTGGCAGGCCGCCCAGGCCGCGCGCGACCGCTTCCGCGAGCTGACGCACGCCATCGAGGCCGCCGAGCGGGAGCGCGAGGCCGCCCGCCGCGACCTGGACCGCGCCGCCGCGGAGCTGGAGGCCGTGGCCGCCGCGGAGGCGGAGCTGGCCCCGCTGCGGGCAAAGCTGGCGGACCTGCCCGCCGCCGAGGCGGACGCCACCCGCATGGGCGAGCTGGCGCGCCACGAGGAGCGGCGCAAGGCACTGGCCCGCCAGGCCGTGGAGCTGGCGCGCGAGCTGGAGCGCGCCGCCGAGCGCGTCGCGAAGCTGGAGACGGCGCCGGAGCTGGAGGTGAAGTACGCCGCCGAGCTGGAGGCGCTGCGCACGGAGCGCACGAAGGTGGAGGCCACGCTGGACGAGAAGAAGTCCGCCTGGCTGCAGGAAAAGCAGGACGTCTTCACCAAGCTCACCGCGCAGCGCGACCGGGCGCGCGAGCTCAAGGAGCAGATCGACCAGCTCCGCGAGCTGGGCCCGCAGGGCAAGTGCCCCACCTGCGGCCGCGCCCTGGGCAAGGGATACGAGAAGCTGCTGGGCGAGCTGCAGGACGAGTACGCCGACGTCGTCCAGGACGGGAAGTGGCTGGCTAGCCGTAACGAACAGCTCGAGGACAAGCCCGGGGACGTGGCCGAGCTGGAGACCCTGCTGCGCCAGCTCGCCGAGGCGGTGGACGACCGCGCCCGCAAGCACGTGCGCTGCCAGGGCGCCGTGCAGGAGCTGGCGCAGCGCCGGGCGGAGCTCGAGCACGACCGGGCACGCGCGACCACGCTGGCGGCCGAGCTGGAGGCGCTGCCGGGGGGGTACGACGCAGCCGCGCACCGCCGGGCGGACGAGCGGCTGCGGGGCCTGCGCGAGCTGGAGAAGCGCGCCGCGCGGCTGGAAGAGGCCGTGGCGCGCGGGCCGGACGCGGAGATGCAGCAGGTGGAGGCGCGCCGCGCGGAGGCCGCCGCCGTGGAGCGGGCCCGCGCCGTGGCCGCGGAGCGGGGGGCGCTGGCCTTCAGCGAGGAGGCCTTCGCCGCGCTGCGCGTGGACTACGAGCGCCTGGTGGAGCGCCGCCGGCAGTGCGAGCTGCGCGCCGCCACCGCCCTGGGCGAGGTGCGCACCTCCGAGGAGGCGCTGCAGGCCGCGAAGCGCGCGGAGGAGGAGTACAACGAGCGGGTCAAGGCCGTGGCGGAGCAGGAGGCCGACGAGCGCCACCACACCGAGCTGGACCTGGCCTACACCGAGCTGCGCCAGGAGCTGAACGACCAGGTGCGCCCCGAGCTGTCGGAGATCGCCAGCGCCTTCCTGGCGCAGCTCACGGACGGGCGCTACACCGCCATGGAGATCGACGAGGGCTACAACATCATGGTCCTCGACGAGGGCGAGGAGAAGCCGGTGATCTCCGGCGGCGAGGAGGACATCGCCAACCTGGTGCTGCGCCTGTCGCTGAGCCAGATGATCGCCGAGCGCGCCGGGCACCCGCTGTCGCTGCTGATCCTGGACGAGGTGTTCGGCTCGCTGGACGTGGCGCGCCGCGACAACGTGGTGCAGCTCCTCCACCACCTGGAGGACCGCTTCGAGCAGGTGGTGCTCATCACCCACATCGACACCATCCGCGAGAGCCTGGACCAGGTGCTGCGCGTGGAGTACGACGAGCGGGCCGGCACCAGCGTCGTGCGCGAGGAGAACGCCACCGGCGGCGACTTCTTCCCCGAGGCGCCGATGGCGGCGGACTGATGTTCGAACTGAAACGGCAACTGCGGGTTCGGGCGTGTCCCTCCGCTGCGCTCCGGGCCGGGCTGCGCGCGCCGTAGGCAACGATACGACTGTTGCCAACGGCGCCGAGCCCCCTCCGCGGCCGGGCACGATACCGCCTGTGCCCGCCCGCTCCGGGGTCTCGGCCCTGCGGGCGCGCATCCCTCACGCAACAGCCTCTGTTCTCGTGTAGTTCTCCCGCAGTTCTCTGCGCCCTCCGCGTCTCTGCGTGAGTCCCGCAGTTCCTCCGCGTCCTCTCTCCTGAACCTCCGCGTCCTCCGCGTGAAAAGCAGTTCGATCCGTTGACAGCACCCGCCGATCGCGGGAGATTGGCGGCTCCCGTACCCCGACCCGCATGCCGCCGACCCCCTCCCTCGACGAGTTCAAGGCCCTGGCGCGCACCGCCACCCTGGTGCCCGTCTGGCGCGAGTTCCCGTTCGACACGGAGACCGCCGTCTCCGCCTACGCCAAGCTGGCCCGCCCCCCGTTCGGCTTCCTGCTGGAGTCCGTCGTGGGCGGCGAGACCTGGGCGCGCTACACCATGCTGGGCACCGAGCCCCGCGGCGCCTGGCGCCTGCGCGGCCGCCACGTCTCCCGCTGGACGCCCGACGCGGGCTGGGGCCCGGACGAGCACTCGCCCGACCCGCTGGGCGACTTCGACCGCCTGCTGCACGCGCACGTGCCCGCCGAGCTGCCGGGCCTGCCCCGCTTCTGGGGCGGCGCCGTGGGCTACTTCGGCTACGACACCGTCCGCCTGATCGAGCGCCTGCCGGACGCGCCGCGGGAGGGCCTGGGCCTGCCCGACGCGCTCTTCATGCTGACCGGCACCGTGCTGGTGGTGGACAACCTCTTCAACCGCGCCCGCGCCATCGTGGCCGTGGAGACGGGGGGAGTGTCCGAAAGCGAGTTGGAGAGACGTTATACCTCCGCTGCGGGAGAACTGGCCTCGCTGGTGGACAGGCTGCACTCCGCGCCGGGGCTGGCCCCGCTGGACCTGTGGGAGGGGGCCGAGGCGGACCCGGACTTCGCCAGCACCACCACGCGGGCGCAGTTCGAGGACGGCGTGCGGCGGGTGCAGGAGTACATCCGCGCCGGCGACGCCTTCCAGGTGGTGCTGAGCCAGCGGCTCACGGTGCCGCTGCGCAGCGCGCCCTTCACGCTGTACCGGGCGCTGCGCACGCTGAACCCGTCGCCGTACCTGTTCCACCTGGACCTGGACGGCTTCCACCTCATCGGCTCGTCGCCGGAGGTGATGGTGCGGCTGGAGGAGGGGCGGGTCACCGTGCGGCCCATCGCCGGCACCCGCCGCCGCGGCCGCGACGCGGAAGAGGACGCGCGGCTCTCCGCCGGCCTGCTGGCGGACCCCAAGGAGGTGGCGGAGCACCTGATGCTCCTGGACCTGGGCCGCAACGACGTGGGGCGGGTGGCGCGCTACGGCAGCGTGCGGGTGCCGCAGCGCATGGCCATCGAGAAGTACTCGCACGTGCTGCACATGGTCTCCACCGTGGAGGGCCGGCTGCGCGAGGGGATGTCGGCCATGGACGTGTTCCGCGCCTCGTTCCCCGCCGGCACCGTCAGCGGCGCGCCCAAGGTGCGGGCCATGGAGATCATCGACGAGCTGGAGCCCGCGCGCCGCGGCCCCTATGCCGGCGCGGTGGGCTACTTCGGCTGGGGCGGCGCGGCCATGGACACGGCCATCGCCATCCGCACCGTGGTGGCCCGGGACGGCCGGGCCCACGTGCAGGCGGGCGCCGGCATCGTGGCGGACTCCGTGCCCGCCGACGAGTACGAGGAGACGCTCAACAAGGCCCGCGCGCTGCTGCGCGCGGTGCGCACGGCCGCCGGCCGGGAGGAGTCAAGCGGATGAAGCCCACGTCTTTACGCGCCCTTGACAGTCTCGAACGAGCGTTCTAT
>DASTLD010000622.1:0-3425 GCA_035715345.1 Longimicrobium sp. | reverse complement strand
CGCCATCAGCCCCGCCATGTTCACGGCGCCCAGGTCCGGCCGCAGCTTCAGGCGCACGAAGCCGAACACCTGGTCGCCGCTGGGGGCGGTGTGCGCGAACCCGGAGAACGGCCCCAGCTCCGGCTCGATCAGCACCAGCAGGCGCCCGGCCGGCGTGGTCACCGGCCGGCCGTCGTCCAGCACGTCCCGCAGCAGCGGCAGCGCGTGCTGCCGCACCGTCGGCCAGCCCTGCCGCAGCGTCTCGTGGAAGGCGGCGAGCTGCGCGGAGGGCAGGCCGTCCACCGCCGCGAACGCGATCCAGTCGTCCAGCACGGACAGCACGGTGGCGTGCTGGTCCAGCATGGTCACCACCCCGCAGTCGCCGATGCAGGGCACCCGCACGGAGAAGGTGTCTCCCGCCGCCCAGGTGCCCGGCAGGGCGAATGGGGCGGTGGACAGCAGCGGCCCGGCCGCGGCGTGCGCGTCCATGGCCGGGGGTACTTCCGCCACGGGATGCGGGATGACGGCCGAGGCGGCCGCGCCACGCGCCGCGCCCTCGACCGTGATCTGGATGCCGAACGTCTCGTCCGGCGTGTCGGTGCCGGCGGACGGGACGAGGTACGCCTCGTTCCCGTCGCGCGCCGCGTCCAGGCCGCGCGTGTCCAGGTACGCGAGCACGTACTCCGCGTCCCCGGCAGACGCCAGGCTGCACACGTCCTCGTTCGGCCCCAGCGCCACCGCGTCGCCCGGCTCCAGGCGCAGCTCCCCCGCCCCGCACGCCCGCCGCCCCGCCCCCGACGGCGAGTCGCACGCCGCCAGCACCACCAGCGCGCACGCCCCGGCGCCGAAGATCACCCGAAATCGGCGGTGGATCGTCATGGCAGGAGACCTCGGAGGGGGCCAGCGGAGACCGACGGGAGCCGAGACAGAACGGCTCAGGCGCCGCTGCTCTGACGCCACCGGACGAAGCAACAACCCTCCCCCAGACTTGGGGGAGGGTGGACGAGTAATGCGAGTCCGGGTGGGGGCGCCCGCCTTCGCGCCGTCATTGGCCCCACGCACCCATCTGCGCTTGCGCCGCGCCGCCCCTACTCCCCCGCCCCGCTCCCCCGCCGCCGCAGCTCGTCCACCTCCGTGCGGAGCGTGGCGATGAGCTCCGCGATGAAGCCGAAGCCGAAGAGGACGAATCCCACCGTCTCCAGCAGCACCACCAGCGTCAGCAGCGGCCGGAAGCCGAAGGGCGGCATCCACTGCCCAATGCGCAGCACCACCGTCACCAGCCCCACCAGCAGCCCCAGCAGGATGAGCACGAGCCCGCCCCCGCCGAAGAACTGCATCGGCTTCTCGCTGAACTTGAGGTAGAACCAGACGACGACCAGGTCGCCGATGCCCACCAGCACGCGCCGCCGCCCGCTGAACTTGGGCACGCCCGCGCGCCGCGGGTACAGCGTGATGTCGATCTCGCCCACGGTGTAGCCGCGCGCGTGGGCCAGGACGACGAAGAAGCGGTGCCAGTCGTGCCGCAGCGGGATCTCGCGCAGGATCTCCGTGCGGAACGCCTTCATGGAGTTCAGGTCGCGCACCGGCACGTCGAACAGCGCCTGCGACAGCCGGTTGTAGGTGGACGAGACCGCGCGCTTCTCGTACTGCCCCACCTTGCGGCCGGTCACGATGTCCACCCCCTCGCCCAGCTTTTCCAGGAAGCGCGGGATCTCCTCCGTGGAGTGCTGCAGGTCCGCGTCGAAGAGCACCAGGTACTCGCTCTCCGCCGCGTAGGCGCCGGTGACCATCGCCTCCGTCTTGCCGCGGTTGCGGCGGTGGCGCAGCACCCGCGCGCGCGGGAACGACGCCGCCTCGCGCCGCGCCGCCTCGTAGGTCCCGTCGGACGACCCGTCGTCCACCAGGATCACCTCGCCGGACAGGCCGTGCCGCTCGAACGTCTGGCGCAGCTCGCGGAACAGGTCGGCGACGTTCTCCACCTCGTCGAACGCCGGCACCAGCACCGCGAAGTTGCCGCGCAGGTGCTCCGGCACGCGCGGCAGCGCCGCTCCGGGCTCGATGGCTGCGGGCGGCGCGGGGGGCGGCTCGAGCGCCACGCCCCCCTGTAACCTGTCCCCTGTCCCCTGTCCCCTGTCGTTCACACGCGCTTGCGCATGCGGGCGCTCAGCACGCCCAGCTGGTCGCGGTACTTGGCCACCGTGCGCCGGGCGATCTGGATGCCGTCGTCCTTGAGGATGTTGACGATGGCCTGGTCCGTCAGCGGGTGCGCGGGATCCTCGTCGCTCACCAGCTTCTCGATCTGCGCCTTGATGCCGCGGGCGGACACGTCCTCGCCGCTGGTCGTGGACAGGCCCGACGAGAAGAAGAACTTGAGCGGGAACACGCCGCGCGGCGTCTGCACGAACTTCTCGTTGGTCACGCGGCTGACGGTGGACTCGTGCATGTCGATGACCTCCGCCACCTCGCGCAGCGTGAGCGGCTTGAGGTACTGCACGCCCTTGTCGAAGAAGTCGCGCTGCCGGTCCACGATGAAGTTCATCACCTTCAGCATGGTCTGCCGGCGCTGCTCGATGGCCTGGATCATCCAGTTGGCGGAGTTCAGCTTGTTGCTGATGAACTCCTTGTTCTCGCCCTGGAACTTCTTCTTGTCCTTGGCGATGTCGCGGTACGCCCGGCTCAGCTTGAGGCGCGGCAGGCTGGTGTCGTTCAGGAACACCAGGTACTCGCCCTCGATCTTCTCCACGATCAGGTCGGGGATGATGTAGTTGTCGCCCCCGCTGCTGTACTTGAGGCCGGGCTTGGGGTCCAGCTTGGCCACCTCGTCCGCCGCGTCCTGCACGTCGCGCGGGGTGATCGACAGCTCCTTGCTGATCTCGCTCCAGCGGTGGTTGATGAGCTGGTCGAAGTAGTCGCGCACGATGCGGTAGGCCAGCGTCTCGCCCAGGCGCCGCTCCACCTCCGCGCTGTCGGGGTCCGTCTCGCCCGTCTCCGCCACCACCTGCTGCGCGGCCGCGTCGCGCAGCTGCAGCAGGATGCACTCGCGCAGGTCGCGCGCGGCGATGCCGGCGGGGTCGAACGCCTGCACCATGCGCAGCATCTTCTCGCCCTCCTCCACCGCGTACGGGGTGAAGCCGGCGAACTCGCCGCTGTCGGCGATGAAGACGTTCAGCGTCTCGACGATCTCCTCCAGCGGGCAGACCAGGTAGCCCTCGTCGTTGATGTTGCCGATCAGCTCCTCGCCCAGCAGCAGCTCGCGCTCGGAGAGCCGCAGCAGGGTCAGCTGGTCGTGCAGGTGGTCGCCCAGGTCCTTGGTGTCCACCGAGACGGGCTCGTAGTACTCGCGCTCCTCGTACTCCTCGCGCCGCCCGCCGGTCTCGAAGCCGTTGAGGAGGATCTCCTCCCAGTTGATCTCGTCCTCCTCGTCCTTCTCCTTCTCGTCCTGCTTG
>DASTLD010000621.1:0-3806 GCA_035715345.1 Longimicrobium sp. | reverse complement strand
ACCGCGCCCGGACAAAGTTCCGGCGCCGGCTCTATGGAGCGCTTTCGCTCGGGTGGCAGGGGACGGACACGCAGTGGCGGCACTACAACCGGGCCTACCTGTTCCTGGCCGGCCTCGCCACTCCGCTGGTCCTGTCGGTGCACTCCGTGGTGTCGTGGGACTTCGCGATGGCGATCGTTCCGGGGTGGCATTCCACGATCTTCGCCCCGTACTTCGTGGCGGGCGCCATCCTCTCCGGCGTGGCCATGGTGGTCACGCTGATGGTGCCGGTGCACAAGATCTTCCGGCTGGGGGCGTACTTCACGCCGGTGCACTACGACCGGCTGGCCAAGCTGCTGCTGCTGACCTCCATCATCGTGGGCTTCGCCTACGGGATGGAGTACTTCATGGCCTACTACAGCGGCGAGCTGTACGAGAAGGACGTGTTCTGGGACCGCGTGACGGGCGACTACTGGTGGGCGGGGTGGTCCATGATCACCTTCAACGCCATCGTCCCGCAGCTGCTGTGGATCAAGAAGATCCGCCAGAACCTGAACGCGTTCTTCATCATCTCGGTGTTCGTGAACATCGGGATGTGGTACGAGCGCTTCGTGATCATCGTCCCCTCGCTCAGCCACAGCTACGAGCCCTGGAAGTTCTGGAACCTGCACATGACCTGGGTGGACGCCAGCCTGCTCCTGGGCAGCTTCGGCTGGTTCTTCATGTGGTTCCTGCTGTTCCTGCGCTACCTGCCCGGCCTGTCCATGGCGGAGATCAAGGAGGTGCTGCCGCCGCCCATGAAGAACGGCGGCCACGCGCACCACGGCACCACGGCGCACGCCTCCGCGGCGCACGACGTCCACGACGCGGCGCCCGGCCAGACGCCCCGCGAGGCGCGGGGCGAGCCGCTGCCCAGCGGCTACGCGGAGTGGGAGGCGGCGCGATGAGCAAGCTCAAGACGGGCGTGCTGGGCGTGTTCCCGCACCTGGACACGGCCACGGACGCCATCCGGCGCCTGAAGCGCGAGGGCTTCGAGCTGACCGTCTACTCGCCCACGCCGCGCCACGAGGTGGAGGAGGCGCTGGGCGTGGTGGAGAGCCCGGTGCGCATCTTCACGCTGGTGGGCGCCTTCACGGGCACCGCGGCGGGGACGGCGCTGGCCACCTACGCCTCGATCGATTGGCCGCTGGTGGTGGGCGGCAAGGAGATCGTGTCGCTGCCGGCCTTCAGCGTCATCATGTTCGAGGTGACCATCCTGCTGGGCGCGCTGAGCACGGTGGCCGCGCTGTTCCTGCTGGGCCGGCTGCCGCACATCGGGCCCCCGGAGGCGCCGATGTACCACCCGTCGTTCACGGCGGGCAACTTCGGCGTGTTCGCGCACGCCCCCCGCGACCGCTACGCCGACGTGCAGCGGATCATGACCGAGAGCGGCTCGGAGGAGGTGCTGGTTGACCATCGCTAGATACGCCCGCGGCGGCGCGCTGCTGGCCGCGGTGCTGGCGCTGCCCGCGTGCACGGACTGGGCGGGGTACGACCTGGACAAGGCCGCGGGCAAGGTGCAGGTCTTTTCCACCATGCGGAACAGCGTGGTCCCGGACCCCTACGAGATGGTCCGCGAGCCGGCGGAGGGGGCCGTGCCCACCTACCACCCGCTGGGCGACGTGCCCGCGCCGTACACGCAGGCGCAGCTCGACTCCGTCGCGCCCACGCTCACCAACCCGCTGCGGAGCACGCCGGCCACGCTGGCGCGCGGCAGGTACGTGTACGAGACCAACTGCTCGGTGTGCCACGGCGCCCTGGGCGACGGCAAGGGCACGGTCATCGGGCCGGAGAAGTTCCCGTTCGCCCCGGCGGTGAACGCGGGGCCCACGCAGGCCCGCTCGGACGGCTACATCTACGGCGTCATCGACGTGGGCCGCGGGCTCATGCCGCCCTACGGCGCGCGTATCCCGCACCTGGACCGCTGGGCGGTGGTCAGCTACGTGCGCCAGCTCCAGGGCGGCCTGGAGACGCGCAACCCGCCGCCCAGCGTGTCGCCCGCGGGCGCCGCGGCGGAGCAGGCCGCGGGCGCCGGCCCCGGTGCGCAGCCGCAGGCCCCGCAGGCCGGTCCGCCGGCCACGGTGGAGCAGAACCGGAACAGCCCGTGACCCACCGGAACGGAAGAGACTAGAGAGATGGCTTCGCATTCCGAGCTGTACCCGCCCAGCATCCCGCTGCGCATTGCCCGGCGCCCGTCGGGCGCGGCGCTGGGCGCCATGCTGCTGGCCGTGCTGGTGGGCGTGGCGGCGCTGTTCCTGGCGGGCGGCGAACGGGCCTGGCACGCGCTGCACCTGAACTGGATGTACTGGTCGTCCATCGCCATCGGCATGGTCATCTTTGCCGTGGCGCTGCACCTGACCAACGCGCGCTGGTCGTGGTCCATCCGCCGCTTCGCGCTGGCGGGGGTCAGCTTCCTGCCCGTGTCGTTCGTGCTGTTCCTGGTGATGATGATCGGGGGCCGGCACGTCTACTTCCACCACTGGCTGCCTTCCGACCACGGCAACCCGGTGGAGACGGACCCGGTGCTGCACGCCAAGGCGGCGTGGCTGAACTTCAACGGCATGATGGTGCGCGACATCGTGGCGCTGCTGGTGCTGTTCGGCCTGGCCACCTACTTCGCGCGGCTCATGCTGCGCACGGACGTGTACGGGCTGGAGCGCACGGGCCGCCGCGGCTGGCCGTACACCTGGCTGACGCGCGGCTACGGGCAGGTGGAGGACGAGGCGCAGCGGGCGCACAACCGCGCGCTGTACGTCGGCGTGTTCACGGCGCTGGCGTTCGCGTTCGGGTGGGGGCTGATCGGCATCGACGTGGGGATGACCACGCTGCCGCACTTCTTCAGCACCATGTTCCCGGTGGCGTTCTTCATCGGCGCGTTCCACGGCGCCCTCGCGATGACCGCGCTCCAGGTGGTGATCTGGCGCGGTCCGCTGCGGCTGGCGGACTACATCACCGCCAAGCAGTTCCACGACCTGGGCAAGCTGATCTTTGCCTTCGCCGTGTTCTGGATGTACATCAACTGGTCGCAGTACGTGGTCATCTGGTACGGCCTGCTGCCGTACGAGCAGGAGTACTTCGTCAACAAGTTCAGCGGGCCGTACGGCAAGTACGTGCAGGCGGCGGTGCTGATGATCTTCGTGACGCCGTTCCTGGGGCTGCTGTCGCGGGCGCCCAAGAAGGTCCCGAAGATCCTGGCCACCTTCGCGGTCATCATCCTGGTCGGGCACTACCTGGAGCGCTTCCTGCTGGCCACGCCCAACTACTGGACGCACGAGGGCGCGCCGCTGGGGCTGCCGGAGATCGGGGTGGCCGTCGGGTTCCTGGGGCTGTTCATGTTCTGCTACACGTGGTTCCTGAGCACCTTCCCGGTGCTGCCCTCGCCGGCGTCGCTGGCGGCGGCGGGCACGGGCATGGTGTCCGTCCCCGACCGCGGGCCGCACGCCGTACACGCCTGAGGCAGGGACGATCGGGCGAACCGGTCGAGGTACGACGAGGGTGGTTGCGCGATCCCGCGACTCGAGAGCGAGCCGCGGGATCGTTGTTTTTGGGATGGGTCTGCGCGAGCCCCCTCCCCGCTCGTTCCTCGCTTCCCCTCCCCCGCGGAGCGGGAGAGGGGTGTGGCTGGTGAGCGTGTGCGGCGTTCTACCGCGGGCGGCCCCACCCCCCGGCCCCCTCCCCCCGCGCCGCACGTGCATCTGCGCGGCGATCATGCACCGGTGCCCGCGGCGCGCGGAGAGGGGGAGACCTGAACTGCGCGGCGGCTGGCCCCGCGCGCAGACCATCAACCC
>DASTLD010000620.1:0-4303 GCA_035715345.1 Longimicrobium sp. | reverse complement strand
AGCCGCAGCGCCACCGCCGCCATCGCGAAGTACATGTAGGCGATGGCCAGCGTGACCCCCGCCGCCACCCCCGTGATGCCCCAGCGCGTCCCGCCGAAGCCGAGCGCCACCACCAGCAGCGCGTACACCACCTGCCGCCGCAGTTCCAGCCCCACGTTGCCCGTGGCCGCGCTCACGGGACCGGCCACGTGGTAGACCGCGCGCAGCAGCCCGGCGGCGCAGAGCACCTGCAGAGGCACGGCCAGCCCCGCCCAGGCGGGCCCGTACAGCCCCACCGCCAGGTGCGGCGCGGCGGCCGCCATCCCCGCCATCACCGGCGCGGCGGCCAGCGCGGTCACCTGCACCGCGGCCAGGTAGGCGCGGCCCAGGCGGGCGCGGTCGTCCTGGATGCGGCTCATGGCCGGGAAGAGCACGGACTGGCTCAGGGTCCCCACGTAGTTCAGCGGCAGCGTCATCAGGTTGTAGGCACGTCCATAGAGTCCCAGCGCCGCCTCGCCCAGCCAGCGGCCCACCAGCAGGTTGTCGCCGTTGCGCGCCACGTAGTTGACCACGCTGTTCAGGCTGGCCGTGGCGCCGAAGCCGAACAGGTCGCGCAGCTCCACGCGGGCCCACAGCGGCCGCAGCGGCGGGCGGACGACGGCCAGCGCCAGCAGGCTCTCCAGCAGCGCCTGCATCAGCGCGCCCCACACCAGGCTCCACACCCCGTAGCCCGCCAGCGCCAGCACCGTGGAGACGCCGGCGTACCCCACCAGGTAGCTGGCCAGGGTGATCCAGAAGCTGGCGGACGCGCGCAGCCGCCGGTTGAGCAGCGCCCGGGCGGTGACCCCCAGACCGCCGAAGACGAAGAGCAGCGACTGCAGCCGCAGCACCGCGGGCAGCTCCGGGCTGCGCAGCAGCGGCCCCAGCAGTGAACTCAGGGCGATCAGGACCAGCGCCAGCAGGCACCCCAGCAGCACGGAGGCGGTGAACGCCGCGCGCAGGTGCCGCTCCGTCAGGTCGTTGCGCTGGATGACCGCCGGCCCCAGACCCAGGTCCGCCACCAGCGTCGCCAGCCCCACGACCACCAGCGCCAGCGCCACCAGGCCGAAGTCGGCGGGCGGCAGCAGGCGCGCCAGCAGCACGCCCACGCCGAACTGCAGCAGCGCCTGTGCGACGGCGGACGCCAGCCTCCACTGCGCCGCCGTCACGGTGCGCTGCCCCAGCGTGGGGTCCACCGGCGTGGTGGGGATCTCGGGCGTCGGCTCGCTCACAGCCTGGAGTCGGGTGATGAGAGGAACCGCGTTGTCATCCTGAGGGAGCGCCGCGCGGAACCCGGCCCCCGCACCGGACCGGGGGCGCGACCGAAGGATCTTCTCGCCCTGCCGGGGGGCTCACGCGCGAAAGGACGCGGGCGTGCATCCCCCGCGGTTCGCGGAGCCGTGCGCATGCGGGCAAGATCCTTCGGTCGGCGCCGGAGGATCGCGCCGCCGTAAGGACCGCGCGGCGCCTTCCTCAGGATGACAACGCGGCCGTCGCTCCGCGCGCGGCGCCTTCCTCAGGATGACAACGCAGGGGCCTCGCTCCGCGCGCGGGGCCTTGCTCGGGATGACAAGGATCGTCGCGCGAACCACCGATGCGGCAGGAGGCAGGCGCACCGGCAACCTGCCCGGTGAGACTGCCTCCGTCGCCCCTACCTCGTACCTCGTACTCCGTACTTCGTACTCGCGGCCGTCACACCGCCCCCACCCCGCGCAGCACCACCGGCACCGTCTTGCTCAGGATGCGCAGGTCCATGCCCAGCGACCACTCGTCGATGTACTTGAGGTCCAGCGTGACCCAGTCGTCGAAGCCCAGGTTGCTGCGCCCGCTGACCTGCCACAGCCCCGTCATGCCCGGCGGCGCGCTGAAGCGGCGCATGAACCACGCCTGGTCGAAGAGCTTGACGTCGCGCACCGCCATGGGCCGCGGGCCCACCAGCGACATCTGCCCCATCAGGACGTTGATGAGCTGCGGCAGCTCGTCCAGCGAGGTCTTGCGCAGCCAGCGGCCCACCGGCGTGACGCGCGGGTCGTCCTTGATCTTGAAGATGGGGCCGATGGCCTCGTTCATCCCCTCCAGCTCCACCTGCAGCTTCTCCGCGTCCGGCACCATCGTGCGGAACTTGAGCATGCGGAAGCGGCGCTTGTTCAGCCCGTAGCGCTCCTGCGCGAACAGCACCGGGCCCGGGCTGGTGGCCGTGACGGCGATGGCGATGCCGATCAGCAGCGGCGACAGCAGCAGCAGCCCCGCCAGCGCGCCCACGATGTCGATGGCGCGCTTGATGGAGAGCCGGTAGTCGTCGTAGAAGACCTTCATGGCCACCACCGGGAACCGGTGGGTGGCGTCGTAGCGCGGCCGGGCCACCGAGGCCTGGAACAGGTCCGCCAGGTAGCGGCTCTCCGTCCCCGTGCGCTCGCAGACCCGGATGACGTGCTGGATCTCCGTGTAGCAGCTCTTGATGGGCAGCGCGATCAGCACCTCGTCCACCACCTGGTGCATCAGCAGCTCTTCCATCTGCTCCAGCCGCCCCAGCCGCGGGGCGTCCATCTCGCGCGCCCAGGCCTCGTCGTCCACCGTGTCCACGAAGCCCAGCAGCTCGTAGCTGTCGGCGTTCTGGCGGAGGTCGGCGGCCACCTTCACGGCGCGCGGGCCGCTGCCCACCACCAGCACGCGGCGCTTGGGCCGCGAGCGCGCCGAGGCGGCCGCCAGCGTCCACACCGGCAGCCGCACCGCCAGCGTGCCCGCCGTGGCCGCCGCGAAGAAGGCCAGCGCGGCCTGTCCGCGCATGGCGCCCGGCAGCCCGTCCAGGGGAAAGCTGAAGGCCAGCACCGCGCCCGTGGCGGACGCGCCCATGGCGCGCAGCAGCACGTCGCGGCGGCTCTCCGGGGCGCTGTCGTACAGGCGGAAGATGTTGAGCAGGCGCGGCCACAGGATCATGAAGCCGCCCACCAGGACCGCGCTCTTGAGGGTGATGCGCTGCGCGAAGAAGGCATCCATCGTGGCCGGCAGCTCGCCCATGCGGGTGCCGACCCAGATGGCCAGCAGGACGGCCAGCACCACCGCCGTGTCCAGCGCCTGCCCCAGCTCCATCGGCAGCGGGTTGCGCGCCTGCTGCACCGCCTGGGGCGCCTCGGCCACCGGCCGCGACCGCACCGTGGTGTTGAGGATTCCCGGGTCGGGGATGGTGGGGAGGGTCGGGCCCTCCAGGATGCTGACGCTCATGACTTTCCCTGCTCTCACCTTCGGCGGCTGGGCGATCTCGGGACGGACCCGCTCCGCCGAGACCCCTGGCTCTGCGACCCCGCCTCGCGGCGGGTTTGCTCTTTCGGGTGGGGGCGGCCGCCGCACTCCTGCTTTCCGCACCAGGCTTTCCACAAGGGTGCGGCGGCGGCCGGCCCGTCCACGCCTGTAAGCGAATTCCGTACCACCTTCTCTGCCAGGTGTTTGCTCCGTATCCCCAGCGAAATCAATCACTTCGGCTCGGCGCAAACGGAACGGCCGCCCGCCCCGCGCCGGAAAAAGGCGGGGACGGGCGGCCGTGTCACGGGTCGCCGGAAAGCTCCAGCGGGACCGCGGGTCTAGCTCGCCTGCGCGTAGTACGACTTGGCCTGCTCGTACCAGCGGTAGGCGCCGTCGTAGTCGCGGTCGCGGTCCGGGTCCACGTCGTTCAGCACCACGCCGGCCACGGGCAGGTTGCCGCGGCGGCACTGCTCCGCCGCGTGGGCCAGCGCGTCGTACTCCGTCTTGCCCGCGCGCGCGACGACGATCACCGCGTCCGTCTGCGCCGCCAGCACCGCCGCGTCCGCGAACAGGTTGATGGGCGGCGTGTCGAACACCACCAGGTAGAAGCGCTCCCGCAGCCACTCCATGAGCGCCGCCGCGCGCGGGCTGTCCAGCAGCCGCGTGGAGTCCGGCGGCAGCGCGCCCGTGGGCAGGTAGTGCAGCACGTGCCCGCCACCCACCTCGCGCGTGCGCACCACCTGGTGGAAGGGCGCGGTGCCGGCCAGCAGGTCGCTGAAGCCGAGCTGCCCCTGCCCCTGCACCAGGCTGCCCAGCGTGCCGCGGCGCAGGTCCGCGTCCACCAGCAGCACCTTGAGCCCGCGCCGCGCCAGCGTCACCGCCAGCCCCGCCGCCGTCGTCGTCTTGCCGTCGCCGGGCAGCGGGCTGGTGACGGTCACCGTCTTGACGTCCGCCTGCGGCCGCGCGAACAGGATGTTGCGGTGCAGCCACTCGTACGCGTCCGCCGTGGGCGTGGCGCCCGTGCCGTTGCCCTCCGCGGGCAGGA
>DASTLD010000619.1:0-2130 GCA_035715345.1 Longimicrobium sp. | reverse complement strand
GCTGCCGCGCCCGCTGAACGCCGCCGTCGCGCGCGTGCTGCGGCTGTCGTCCACCGGGATCGCGCCGTGACGCCGCGGCAGGCGGCGTGGCGGGCCGGCCAGCAGGCCCTGCGGCTGGTGCCGCTGCGCGTGTCCGGGCGCATCTTCGCGCGGCCGGCGCTGGGGCTGTGCTACCACGTGGTTTCGGACCGCGCGCTGCCGCACGTGGCGCCGCTGTACCCCTACAAGTCGCCCGCGCACTTCGCGGCGGACCTGCGCTGGCTCAAGCGCCGCCACCACCTGCTGACGTACGACGAGCTGGAGGATGCCTGGCGCTCGGGGCGCGGGCCGGGGCGCAACGCGGTGTTCCTGAGCTTCGACGACGGGTACGCGGAATGCTTTTCCGTGGCGCGCCCGCTGCTGCTGGAGCACGGCGTGCCCGCCACCCTCTTCCTGGCGACGGACGCGCTGGACAACCGGCGGCTGCTGGCGTTCAACCAGGCCGCGCTCTGCCTGGACGCGCTGCGGGGGATGGGCGCCGCGGCGGCGCGCGACGCCCTGCGGCAGGTGGAGGACGCGGCGGGGGTGGAGCTGCCGTCGCGGGCGGCGTTCGCGGCGTGGGTGCGGCCCGCCACGCGCGACCCCCGCTCGGCGGCGCGCGCCACCCTCGACCGGCTGTGCGCGGTGCTGGGCATCGACGTGGAGGGCTTCCTGGCGCGCGAGCGGCCGTATCTCACCACGGAGCAGGCGCGGCAGCTCGCGGCGGACGGGTTCACGCTGGGCGGGCACACGCGCGCGCATCCGCACCTGGGGCGGCTGGGGTGCGCGCGGACGCTGGAGGAGGAGATCGTGGAGAGCTGCCGGGTGGCGGGCGAGCTGGGCGGCCGCGAGCGCGTGCCCTTCGCGTTCCCCTACGACGGCGTGGGCGTGGACCGCGGTGCGCTGGCGGGCATCCTGGACCGCCACCCGGAGATCGGCCTGGTGTTCGGCACGGACCAGATCCGCCGCGACGACGCGGGCTTCATCGTCAACCGCATGATCGTGGACACGCCGGGGCGGGGCGCGGGCAGCAGCCTGCCGGCGCACCTGCGCAGCGCCTACCTGGACGCGCTGCTGCGCCCGCCGCCGGCCGGCGGCGCCGCCGCGGGGGCGCGATGAGCGCCGCCCCCCTGGTCTCGGTGGTCACGCCCTGCCACGACGCGGAGCCGTTCGTGGCGGAGACCATCGAGTCCGTGCTGGCGCAGACGCACCCGGCGGTGGAGCACGTCATCGTGGACGACGGCTCCCTGGACGCGAGCTGGCAGGTCATCGAGCGCTACGCCGTGGAGCGGCCGGACCGCGTGCGCGCGCTCAAGCTGAGCCCCGCGCGCGGCGGCTCGTACGCGCGCAACCGCGGCGCGGAGCAGGCGCGCGGCGACTACCTCTTCTTCCTGGACGCGGACGACGTCATCGCGCCGGACACGCTGGCGGCGCTGGTGGAGGCGGCGCGCGGGGCGCCGGACGCGCTGCCGGTGTGCGACTGGCGGCGGCTGCGGCTGGAGGACGGCGCGTGGCGCCAGGCGCCCGCGGACGTGCCCTTTCCCCCGCGCGACGCGGACTGGCTGCGCGGGTGGCTGCGCGGGCCGGGGTGGGTGCCCTGCCACGCCATCCTCTGGCCGCGCGCCGTCTACGAGCGCACCGGCGGCTGGGACGAGGCGCTGGCCCTGAACCAGGACGGCGACCTGGCCCTGCGCGCGCTGGCCGGCGGCGCGCGCCTGGTGCCCGCGCGCGGCGGCACGTCGTTCTACCGCACCATGCCGAAGGACCGCGCCTCGGTGACGCGCAGCGCCGTCACGGAGCGCAAGGTCCGCTCGCACCTGCGCGTGGCAGAGAAGGTGCACGCCCTCCTGGAGGACCGGGGGATGCTGGAGCGATACCGGGAGCCGCTGGGCGTGGCGTACCAGAAGGCGGCGCTGCTCGGCTTCCGCGAGGGGCACACCGAGCTGGCGCGCGAGGCGCTGCGCCGCGGGCTGGCGCTGTCCGGGCCGCGGCCGGTGTCGGAGAGCGCCGGCGCCCGCGCGCTGGAGCGGCTGCTGGGAATGGAGCGCAAGGAGGCGCTGATGCGCGGGCTGGCGCGGCTGGGGGTCATGACGCCCGGCCGCCGGCGCATCG
>DASTLD010000618.1:0-4000 GCA_035715345.1 Longimicrobium sp. | reverse complement strand
ACAGGTTACAGGTTACAGCCGGCAACGACGGGCGCGCCTCAGCGGAGGCGCGCCCGTAGTGCAGTGAGCAGGCTGTAACCTGTCCCCTGTCCCCTGTAACCTGCAGTTCAGGCCCGGAAGTCCGCCACCGCCAGCCGGAGCTGCTGCGCCATGCGCGTCAGCGAGTGCACGGACCCGCCGGAGCCGTCCTCCGCGCTGTCGGACGCGGCGGCGATGCGCTTGACCGACGCCAGCACCTCGGCGCTCTGCGCGGCCATCTCCTCCGCCGCGGCGGCGCTCTCCTCCGCCACGCCGGCGACGGACTCCACCAGCAGCGACAGCCGGTCGAGCTGGTCCGACATCCCCTCCGCGCTGCCGGCGATGCGCTGCGCGTGGTCGTTGGTGACGGCCAGCGTGCCCAGGATCTCGTCCAGCGCGCCGGCCGCCTCGCGCGCCAGCCCCGCGCCGGCCTCGGCGCTGGCGGTGCCCGCCTCGATCGCGGCGGTCACGTCGTGCGTGCCGGCGCGGATGCGCTCCACCAGCACCGCCACCTCGCCCGTGGAGCGCGCGGAGAGGTCCGCCAGCTTGCGCACCTCCTCCGCCACCACCGCGAAGCCGCGC
The DNA here is from genome assembly GCA_035715345.1 of Longimicrobium sp. Classification (GTDB taxonomy): domain Bacteria; phylum Gemmatimonadota; class Gemmatimonadetes; order Longimicrobiales; family Longimicrobiaceae; genus Longimicrobium. The sequence goes on along the minus strand of DASTLD010000618.1, from coordinate 3,400 downwards.
CCGTGCTCGCCCGCGCGCGCCGCCTCGATGGCGGCGTTGAGCGCCAGCAGGTTGGTCTGGTCCGCGATCGAGTTGACCCGCGCCACGATCTGCTCCACCTCCGCCGAGCGGGCGTCCAGCTCGCGCACGCGGCCGCTGGCCTCGAGCACGGAGGCGCGGATCTCGTCCAGGCTGTGCATGGCGCGCTGGATGGTGGCGCTGCTGGTGCGCGCCGCGGCCACGCTGCCGTCCGCCGTCTCCGCCAGGGCGCGCGCGTCCACCGCCACGTGCCCGATGGCGGCGGACATCTCCTCCATCACCTCCGCCGTGTTCTGCGCGGAGTGCGCCTGGTCCTGCGCGCCCACGGTGATCTGCTCGATGACCGCGCCGAGCTGCCCCACCAGGTCCGCCGTCTCCGCCGCGCCCGCGCTGATCTCCGTGCTGCTCTCCGCCAGCGACCCGCTGAGCTGCGTGATGCGCCCGATGGCCGCGCGCATGCGCCCGGCCATCTCGTTGAGCGAGTGGATCATGACGCCCACCTCGTCCTGCCCGCGCGCCTCCGCCCGCGCGCTCAGGTCGCCCTCCGCCAGGCGCCGGTTGACGCCCACCGCCTCACGCAGCGGCACCACGATCATGCGGGTGATGGCCAGCGCCACCAGCAGCAGCACCGCGGACGCGACGACCGTCGTCACCACCATGGCCGCCAGCGCCGTGCGGGCGGCGCGCCGGCCGCCGCCCCGGGCCGCGGCCGCGCCGGCCTCGATGCGGTCGGTCAGCACGCCCAGGTCGGTACCCAGCTTCTCGAAGCTCGCCTCGAACGCGGGCATGCCGGCCACGGCGGCGTCCCGGTCCCCGGCCGCGCGGGTGATGAGGTCCGCGCCCGCGGCGGTGTAGGCGTCCAGGCTGCCCCGCACGCCGGCCACCGCGGCGGCGGTCTCCTCCGCGCCGCCCTCCAGCGACTCCAGCGCGCGCCGCATGCGGGCCGCGTCCTGGTCGAACGAGGCCCGCGCGTCCGCGGCGTGGGCGGGGTCGGCCACGGCGCGGTAGACGTCCGCGCGCAGGGCGTCGTGCATCATGTCCACGTCGCCCTGCAGGCGCAGCTCGGAGGCGGTGCGCGTCACGTCCGCCAGCGCGGCGCCGGTGTGGCGCAGCCCGAGCAGGCCGGCGGTGCCCACGCACAGCACCAGGAAGATGCCGAGCGCGCCGAACACCAGCAGCCGGGCGGCCACAGAGAGGTTTTTCATGTATGGGTTTTCAGGGAGATGTGCGAGAGGATGACGAAGCGTTCTGCAGCCGGAAAAACGTTGCGCCGGAAGGGCTTCCGGCGCAGTCCACCGTCGGTCAGGTGCGGGATGCGGCAATCTAGCAGGTCATCCCGTCGTCGGAAAGTGGTAGTGCAAACATCCGTTGCGCAGAGTTAGGAACGCGCGAATGGAGGCACCTGGCAGAGCAGGGTGTCCTGCGGATGGCGGAAGGGTGCCGCTCACTTCGAAAATCGTTGACGGAAGCGCGTTTACTGCATCAAGGTTACAGGGGACAGGTTACAGGTTACAGCCAGCAACAGCGGTGATGACATTCGTGTGGGGCGATGAAGATCAACTCGCACCGGGACCTGGTGGTATGGCAGAAGGCGATGGACATGGTGGTGCAGATCTACCGTCTCTCCGCGAAGTTTCCGGCTGACGAGCGGTATCGCCTCACCTCGCAGATCACGCGCGCCGCGGCCTCGGTGCCAGCCAACATCGCTGAAGGGCATGCCCGCTCCACCGCGCGCGACTACGCGAACTTCCTCTCCATGGCCAAGGGATCGCTCATGGAGACGGAAACCTTCCTGATGCTCGCGACGCGCCTCGCCTATCTCAACGAGCAGCAGGCCGCGCCGACGCTCGACCTGGTCACCGAACTCAGCAAGATGCTGACTGCGCTGCGGGCCCGCCTGCGCTGAAGCCCGCCTCTCCCCGGACCGCAGGCTGTAACCTGTCCCCTGTACCCTGTAACCTGCAGTTACCGTGAACCGACGCACGCCTGCGGTGTAATCAGCCGGCTATTCCCGGACCCAGCGCAGGACGGCCCTCCCGAATGAAGAAAGCCTACATCGAGACGTACGGCTGCCAGATGAACATCAGCGACAGCGAGCTGATGGCCGGCATCCTGGCGGAGCAGGGGTACGTGTCCACCGACACGCCCGACGACGCCGACGTCATCCTCGTCAACACGTGCGCCATCCGCGACCACGCGGAGCAGCGCGTCATCGGCCGCGTGGGCCAGCTCCAGCAGCACCGCCGCGAGCGCGACGTCATCATCGGCGTCACCGGCTGCATGGCGCAGCGCATGGGCGAGACGCTGCTGTCCAGGAGCGGCGGCGTGGACCTGGTGATGGGGCCCGACGCCTACCGCCAGCTCCCGCAGAAGCTGGCGGAGATCCGCCCGTCCGCGCCGCGGCCGGAGCGCATGCTGCCCACGCTGGGCGCCGCGCCGCGCGGGCTGACCGTGCTGGGCTTCGACCCGTTCGAGAACTACGAGGGGGTGACGGCCAAGCGCACGTCGGCGGTGTCGGCCTGGGTGCCCATCCAGCGCGGCTGCAACTACCGCTGCACGTACTGCATTGTCCCCTACGTGCGCGGCGACGAGAAGAACCGCGACCCGCACGCCATCCTGGACGAGGTGCGCGCCCTGGCCGCCGACGGCGTGCCGGAGGTGACGCTGCTGGGCCAGACGGTCAACAGCTACGAGCACGGCGACTGGAACTTTCCGCGCCTGCTGCGCGAGGTGGCCCGCGTGGAGGGCATCCGCCGCGTCCGCTTCACCAGCCCTCACCCCAACGACTTCACCCGTGAGCTGGTGGAGGTGATGGCCACGGAGCCGGCGGTGTGCAAGCAGCTCCACCTGCCGGTGCAGAGCGGCCACGACCGCACGCTCAAGCGCATGCTGCGCCGCTACACCGTGGCGGAGTACCTGGAGAAGATCGCCTGGGTGCGGCAGGCCATGCCGGGCATCGCCCTGTCCACGGACGTGATCGTGGCCTTCCCGGGCGAGACGGAGGAGGAGTACCAGGCCACGCTGGAGCTGATGCGCACGGTGCGCTTCGACGACGCGTTCATGTACCGCTACTCCGAGCGCGACGGCACGCCGGCCACCCGCCTGCCGCGCGAGCAGTTCGTCGCGGAGGAGGTGGGCCAGGCGCGGCTGGAGGGGCTCATCGAGCTGCAGCGCGGCATCCAGCTGGAGATCAACCAGCGCGAGGTGGGGCGCCTGGAAGAGGTGCTGGTGGAGAAGGAGGGGCGCCGCGGCGGGGTGCAGGGCCGCACGGAGTCCAACAAGGTGGTGACCTTCGAGGCGCCGGCGTCGCTGATCGGCGAGTTTGCGGAGGTGCGCCTGGTCTCCACCAGCGGCGCCACCTTCGGCGGCGAGCTGGTGCACG
>DASTLD010000617.1:0-12509 GCA_035715345.1 Longimicrobium sp. | reverse complement strand
GCTCCCGGAAGGCGATGTCCACCACGTACCAGCGCGGGTCCTCGTCGCTGGCGCGCGGGTCGTAGTAGGCGCTGTCCGGGTCGCGGGCGGAGGGGTCGGGGTAGCCGGCGCGCACCACCTCCGCCAGCCCGGCCACCCCCGGCGGCGCCGCGTTGCTGTGGTAGAAGAGCACCCGGTCGCCGGGCCTGACCTCGTCGCGCAGGTAGTTGCGCGCCTGGAAGTTCCGCACGCCCTCCCAGTGCGTGCTCCGGTCGCGCTCCAGGTGGTCGATGGAGTAGACCTCGGGCTCGCTCTTGAACAGCCAGCAGCGGGGCACGGCGCTTCTCCCGGCACGGGTGCGGGGTGGACGGAGGAGACGCCCAACCTCGGGGATGCGCACCCGTCCGGCAAGGCCGGGGACGTGCACCCCGTGCACAGCGTAAATAGTGACATCGTGAGAATTGTGCCGCGCCATGAAGGCATGTATGGTACGGCTCACCCGCACGGGAGGAACCCACCATGCGCCGATGGACCCTGATCACGGCAGGCCTGCTCCTGCTCACGGGCGGCTGCGCGCAGCCGGTCGCCGCGCCGGAGGCCGGCGCGGCGGCGGCGATCCCCGCGCGGGACGAGGCGCCGGCACCGCAGACGGACGCGGGCGGCGCGGACCCGCAGTCGCAGGGCTACTACGGCTCCGGCCACGGCGACCCGCCGCCGGACAGCGTTGCCCCCCGGCCCGGCGACGGCGGCACGGGTTGATGCGCCGGGGGGCGGGGGATAGCTTCGCGCAGTCCGCGCCTCCGCCCCCCGTGCCGGCCCGATCCATGAGCCAATCCCCTTCCGAGCGCTGGATCCTGCGGCCGCGTCCGAACCCCCGGGCGCGGCTGCGGCTGTTGTGCCTGCCGCACGCGGGGGGCGGCGCCTCGGCGTTCCGCGGCTGGGCGGACGCGCTGCCGGTGCAGGTGGAGGTGTGCCCGGTGCAGCTGCCGGGGCGCGAGACCCGCATCGCCGAGCCCGCGATCGACCGCATGGGGCCGCTGGCGGAGGCGCTGGCGGACGCCCTGGCGCGCTGGCGCGACCTGCCGTTCGCGGTGTTCGGGCACAGCAACGGGGCGCTGATCGGCTTCGAGCTGGCGCGCCGCCTCCGCCGGACCGGCGCGCCCGGCCCGGTGCACCTGTTCGCCTGCGGGCGGCGGGCGCCGGACGCGGCGCGGCCCGGGCCGCCCACGGCGCACCTGCCGGACGCGGCGTTCCTGGACTCGCTGCGCGACCTGGGCGGCATTCCCGACGCGCTGCGCGAGCACCCGGAGCTGCTGGCGCTGCTGCTGCCCACCCTGCGCGCCGACGTGGCCCTCAACGAGGCCTACGTCTTCACGGAGGAGGCGCCGCTGGCCTGCCCGATCACCGGGTACGCGGGCGAGCTGGACCCGCGCGCCCCGCCCGCGGAGATGGAGCGGTGGGCGCGCCACACCTCCGCCGCCTTCGCGCTGCGCACCTTTCCCGGCGGCCACTTCTTTCCCCAGACGCACCGCGCGGAGGTGCTGCGCGCGCTCTCCGCGGACCTGCCGGCCCTCCTGGGCGGCCCGTCCTGAGCGCGCGAGCCCTCCGCGGCTCTCCGTTTTCCTCCGCGTCCTCTGCGTGATTGCAGTTGGCGGTGGCGGCCCGTGCACCGGAAGCCTGGGAATTCGGGACGAGCCAGGTCGGGGTCAGTCGCACAGGGCGGGCGCCGGCGCACCGGAATCACGGAATCGCACCACCCCGGCCAAGTCCATCGCAGACGGCGGGCGCCGGTGCACCGGAATCCCGGAACGCACCCCCCCAATCAAGTCCATCGCAGACGGCGGGCGCCGGCGAACGGGAGCCCGGCGATTGAAGAAATCGCGGCTGTGAAAACGTGATGTCGGCCTGCGCCGACGGGTGCGGCGCGGGTGCGGAGGGCCGCGTGCGTGGCCGGCATCGGCATCATCGGCGCGAAACGGGAAAGCGGGTGGATGAACCCTTGCCGCGTCGCGATGAACAGTCGAACGGCCCGTGAGGAGCGCGCGGAAGCATGCGCCGCGCTCGGCGTCCAGATTGGCATCCCTCCGAACACGGAATGCGCCGATCCGCGCGCATCCGTTTCCCCGTCTGTATCTCCCTCCGGTAACACTTCGTCTATTTCTTATCGGTCTGCGACAAAGCCCTACTTTTCCCGCACCTAATGCATTAGATTGGCGCCCCGCGAAACCGCCCCGGAGGGGGATCGCGGCGCCGGCGGCAGGTTCGGCCGGGCGACCGGTGTTTTTCGGTTCTCCAGGGAGTCCCCGCGGGGTCTTCCCCGCCGGGCGCATGCTCGGCGCCAACTCACGAACGCTCGTCGCGGACGGCGGCCCTGCGCGCCCCGCCCGCTCTCCTTTCGCCACCGCAGCGCCCGTTGACCGACACCCTGGCCGGCCCCGCCGGCACGCTTGCCGTTCCGCCCGGTCCGGGCGCGTGCGGCGGCTGCGCGCACCGCCTGTTCGAGGCCAGCGCGCGCCGCGGCCCGGACGCGCCCGCGGCCGTGTTCGCGGGGGCCGCGCTCACGTACGCGGAGCTGGACGCGCGGGCCAACCGCCTGGCGCGGCGCCTCCGCGCGCGCGGAGTGGCGGCGGAGGGCCGGGTGGCGGTGGTCATGGAGCGCGGGCCGGAGCTGCCCATCGCCCTGCTGGCGGTGCTCAAGGCGGGCGGCGCCTACGTGCCGGTGGACGCGGAGTACCCCGACGAGCGGCTGCGCTACGTGCTGGACGACTGCGGCGCCGCGCTGGTGCTGGCGGACGCGCGGGGCGCGGCGCGGGTGGGGGGCGACGCGCGGCTGCTGCGGGTGGACGCCGCGGAGCTGGCGGCGGCGCCGGACGACGCGGAGGCGCTGGGGGACACGGATCACCCGGAGGCGCTGGCCTACGTGATCTACACCTCCGGCAGCACCGGCCGGCCCAAGGGCGTGGGGGTGACGCACGCCGCGCTGGGCAGCCACAACCGCGCGGTGGTGGAGCGCTACGGCCTGACCGCGGCGGACCGGGTGGCGCAGATCGCCTCGCTGGGCTTCGACATCTCCGTCGAGGAGATCTTTCCCACCTGGGCGGCGGGGGGCGCGGTGGTCTTCCGCCCCGCGGAGGTGCCGTCGTACGGCGCGGGCTTCCTGCGCTGGCTGGCGGACGAGGGCGTGACGGTGCTCAACGTGCCCACCGCCTTCTGGCACGCCTGGGTGGCGGACCTGGACGCCACCGGGGCCGCGCTGCCCCCGTCGCTGCGGCTGCTGGTGACCGGCGGCGAGAAGGCGCTGCCGGCGGCGCTGGCGCAGTGGCGGCGCATCACCGGCGGCCGCATCCGCTGGCTCAACAGCTACGGCCCCACCGAGGCCACCGTCACCGCCACCGTGCACGAGCCGGCGGGGCCGGCGGAGGGCGAGGTGCCCATCGGCCGGCCGATGGAGAACACGCGCGTCTACATCCTGGGGCCGGACCTGCTGCCGGTGGGCCCCGGCGGCGAGGGCGAGCTGTTCATCGCCGGGGCGGCGGTGGCGCGCGGCTACCTGGGGCGCCCCTCGCTGACCGCCGAGCGCTTCCTTCCCGACCCCTTCACCGGCACGCCGGGCGCGCGCCTGTACCGCAGCGGCGACCGCGCGCGCATGCGCGAGGACGGCGAGGTGGAGTTCCTGGGCCGCCTGGACGAGCAGGTCAAGGTGGGCGGCTTTCGCGTGGAGCCGGGCGAGGTGGAGGCGGTGCTGGCGGAGCACCCGTCCGTGGCGCAGGCCGCCGTGGTGGCGCGCGAGTACGACGCGGGCATGCGGCTGGTGGGGTACGTGGTGCCCCGCGGCGCGGCGGCGCTGGACGAGACGGCGCTGCGGCGCTGGCTGCGCGAGCGGCTGCCCGGCTACATGGTGCCCAGCGCGGTGGTGGCGCTGGCGGAGATGCCGCTGACGGCGCACGCCAAGGTGGACCGCCGCGCCCTGCCCGCACCGGCCGCGCTGGCGCCGGTGGAGCCGGGGTACGCGGCGCCGCGCACGCCCACGCAGGAGGCGCTGGCGGAGGTGTGGGCGGAGGTGCTGGGCCGCCCCCGCGTGGGCGAGGAGGACGACTTCTTCGACCTGGGCGGGCACTCGCTGCTGGGCATGCAGGTGCTGTCGCGGGTGCGGCAGCGGCTGGGGGTGGAGCTGCCGGTGCGCGCGGTGTTCGAAGCGCCCACGCTGGCGGCGCTGGCGGCGCGCATCGACGCGGCGCGCGAGCAGGCGGTGCTGGTGCCGCATCCCCCGCTGCGTCCCGCGCGCCGCAACGCCCCCGTCCCCCTCTCCTTTGCCCAGCAGCGGCTGTGGTTCCTGCACCAGCTGGAGCCCGAGAGCCCGTTCTACAACATCCCCTTCGCGGTGCGGATGAGCGGGGCGCTCGACGTCGCCGCGCTGCGGCGCGCGCTGGCGGAGATGGTGCGCCGGCACGAGGCGCTGCGCACGGTGTTCCGCGCGGACGCGGAGGGCGCGGTGCAGGTGGTGGAGCCCGCGCCGGACGAGGTGCCCCTGCCGCTGGCGGACCTGCGCGCGTTCCCCCGCGACTGGGCGGAGGGCGAGGTGCTGCGGCTGATGGCGGACGAGGCGGAGACGCCGTTCGACCTGCGCCGCGGCCCGCTGCTGCGCGCGCTGCTGATCCGCGCGGCGGAGGACGAGCACGTCCTCTCGCTCAACCTGCACCACGTGGCGGGCGACGGCTGGTCCATCGGCATCGTGTTCCGCGAGCTGGCCGCGCTCTACGCCGCCTTCCGCGAGGGGCGCCGTCCCGGCCTGCCGCCGCTGGAGGTGCAGTACGCGGACTTCGCGGTGTGGCAGCGCGAGTGGCTGCGCGGGCCGGAGCTGGACCGCCAGCTGGCCTACTGGCGCCAGCGGCTGGCCGGCGCGCCGGCCACGCTGGAGCTGCCGTCGGACCGCCCGCGCCCGGCGGTGCAGAGCCACCGCGGCGAGGTGCGCTCCTTCGCCATCCAGGCGGCGCTGGCGGGGCGGCTGCGCGCGCTGGCGCGGCGGCTGGACGCCACGCCCTTCATGGTGCTGCTGGCCGGCTTCAAGCTGCTGGTGCACCGGCTGAGCGGCCGTGACGACCTGGTGGTGGGCTCGCCCATCGCGGGGCGGGTGCGGCGCGAGGTGGAGGGGCTGATCGGCTTCTTCGTGAACACCATGGCGCTGCGCACGGATCTGTCCGGCGACCCGACGTTCGCCGGGCTGATCCGCCGCGTGCGCGAGACCACGCTGGAGGCGTACGCGCACCAGGACCTGCCCTTCGAGCGGGTGGTGGAGGAGCTGCAGCCGGAGCGCACGCTGAGCCACAACCCGCTCTTCCAGGTGGCCTTCGCGCTCCAGAACGTGGCCATGGACCCGGTGAGCCTGCCCGGGCTGCGGCTGCGGCTGGAGGACGTGGACAGCGGCACCTCCAAGTTCGACATGTTCCTGGAGGTGGTGGAGGAGCACGACGCCTACCGCGGCAACCTGGAGTACGCCACGGACCTGTGGGAGCCGGCCAGCGTGGACCGCATGATCGCGCTGTTCCTGCGCCTGCTGGAGGAGATGGCGGACGACCCGGAGCGCCCCGTCAGCCGCTCCCTGCGCCTGGACGGCATGGAGCGCCGCCGGGTGACGGAGGGCGCCAACCGCACCGCCCGCCCCTACGACCGCGGCGGCACCGTGCACGCGGCGTTCGCGCGCGCGGCGCAGGCGTCGCCGGAGCGCGTCGCCCTGGCCTGGGACGGCGGGGCGATGACGTACGCCGAGCTGCACGCGCGCTCGTCGCGGCTGGCCGGCCGGCTGCGCGCGCTGGGGGTGGGCATCGAATCTCCCGTGGCGGTGGCGGCGGAGCGCTCGCCGGAGCTGGTGGTGGCGCTGCTGGCCGTCCTCAAGGCGGGCGGCGCCTACGTGCCCGTGAACCCCCGCTACCCGCGCTCCCGCATCAGCATGATGCTGGAGGACTCCGGCGCGCGCGTGCTGCTGGTGCAGCCCGCGGTGGCCGGCAGCCTGCCCGAGCACGCGCTGGAGACGGTGGTGCTGGACGCCGCGGCCGGGGAGGGGCCGGAGGGCGGCCGGGACCCCGCGGCGGAGACGGGGGCGGACGCGGCGGCGTACGTGATCTACACCTCGGGCTCCACCGGGCGGCCCAAGGGCGTGGTGGTGCCGCACCGCGCGGTGCTGCGGCTGGTGCAGGGGGCCGGCTTCGCGCGGATGGAGGCGGACGACACCTGGCTGCAGCTCGCGCCGGTGGCCTTCGACGCCAGCACGCTGGAGCTGTGGGCGCCGCTGCTGAACGGGGGACGGCTGGCGATCTTCCCGCCCGAGCTGCCCAGCATGGAGTCGCTGGGCGGCTTCATCCGCCGCCACGGGGTCACCAGCGCCTGGCTGACGGCGGGGCTCTTCCACCAGATGGTGGACGCCAGCCTGCCCGCGCTGGGCGGCCTGCGCCAGCTGCTGGCAGGCGGCGACGTGCTCTCCGTGCCGCACGTGCGCCGCGTGCTGGAGGCGCACCCCCACCTGCGGCTGATCAACGGCTACGGGCCCACGGAGAACACCACCTTCTCCTGCTGCCACACCGTCCTGGCGGACGACGCGGAGCGCGCCTCCATCCCCATCGGCCGCCCCGTCTCCAACTCCACGGCGTACGTGCTGGGCCCGGCGCTGGACCCGGTGCCGCTGGACGTGCCCGGCGAGCTGTTCGTGGGCGGCGACGGCGTGGCGCGCGGCTACCTGGGCCGCCCCGCGCTGACCGCGGAGAAGTACGTCCCCGACCCCTTCTCGCGGGCGCCCGGCGCGCGGATGTACCGCACCGGGGACCGGGTGCGGCGGCGCGCGGACGGCACCATCGAGTTCCTGGGGCGGATGGACGAGCAGGTCAAGATCCGCGGCCACCGCATCGAGCCCGGCGAGGTGGAGGCGGTGCTGGCGCGGCGCGACGACGTGGCCGCGGCGGTGGTGGACGTGCGCGAGGACGCGCCCGGCGACCGGCGCCTGGTTGCGTACGTCGTTCCCGCGCGGCCGGACGCGGCGGAATCCGCCGCGCCGGCGGAGGGGCAGGAGCGGCAGGTGGCGCAGTGGGAGGCGCTGTTCGACGACGTCTACCACGGCACGCGCGGCACCGAGAGCGGCGACGAGACCTTCGACATCATCGGCTGGAACAGCTCGTACACGGGGCAGCCCATTCCCGAGGACGAGATGCGCGAGTGGGTGGACCGCACGGTGGAGCGCATCCTGGCGCTCAACCCGCTGCGCGTGCTGGAGCTGGGCGTGGGCACCGGCCTGCTGATGTTCCGCGTGGGCCCGGGCACGGCGGAGTACCTGGGCACCGACGTGTCCGGCCAGGTGCTGGAGACGCTGGGCCGCCGCATCCGCGCCGGCGCGGTGCCCCTGCCGCCGGTGCGCCTGCTGCGCCGCGAGGCCGCGGACTTCACCGACATCCCCCGGCGCGGCTTCGACACGGCCATCCTCAACTCGGTCAGCCAGTACTTCCCGACGGCGGAGTACCTGGCGCGGGTGGTGGAGGGCGCGGTGGAGGCGCTGGCGGACGGCGGCTGCTTCTTCGTGGGCGACGTGCGCAGCCTGCCCACGCTGGAGGCCTTCCGCACCGCCATCGAGGTGGACAACGCGGCGGACGCCACGCCCGTGCGCGAGCTGCGGCAGCGCGCCCGGCGCATCGTGGAAGAGGAGGAGGAGCTGGTCGTGGACCCGGCCTTCTTCCACGCGCTGCGCGCCCGCATCCCGCGGCTGGGGGCGGCGGAGGCGCGGGTCAAGCGCGGCGCGCACCACAACGAGCTGACGCGCCACCGCTACGACGTGCTGCTGCGCGTGGGCCCCGCGCCGAAGGTGAAGCCGGCGCCGGCGCTGGAGTGGGAGCGCGAGGGGCTGACGCCGCGCGCGCTGCGCGACATCCTGTCCGGCTACCCCGCGGTGCCGCTGGCGGTGCTGGGCATTCCCGACGCGCGGGTCGCGCGGGAGCTGCGCATCGCGGAGCTGGTGCGCGCGGAGAACGGGCCGGAGACGGTGCGCGAGCTGCGCGCGGTGCTGGCGGCGGAGGAGCGCGCCGCCGTGGACCCGGAGGCGCTGTGGGCGCTGGGCGAGGAGCTGGGGCTGGAGGTGGAGGTGCGCCCCGGCGGCGCGCGCGGCACCGTGGACGCGCTCTTCCATCCCCCGAACACGGCGGCCGCCTTCCCGCCCCCCGCGCCGGCGGACCGGCCGCTGCGCGACTACACCAGCGACCCGCTGTGGGCGGCGCAGGCGCGCGAGCTGGCGCCGCGGCTGCGCGCCTGGCTCAAGGAGCAGCTGCCCGAGTACATGCTGCCCAGCGCGCTGGTGGTGCTGGACGAGCTGCCGCTGACGCCCAACGGCAAGGTGGACCGCCGCGCCCTGCCCGCGCCGGAGCCCCCGCGCAGCGCCGACGAGGGGCAGATGACCGCGCCGCGCACGCCCACGGAGGAGAAGCTGGCGGAGCTGTGGGCGGAGGTGCTGCGCCTGGAGCGGGTGTACGCCGACGACAACTTCTTCGACCTGGGCGGCCACTCGCTGCTGGCCACGCAGCTGGTGACGCGGGTGCGCGAGGCGTTCCAGGTGGAGCTGCCGCTGCAGCGCATCTTCGAGGCGCCCACGGTCGCGGGCCTGGCGGAGATCGTGGACCAGGCGCAGAGCCAGGTGATGGCGGGGCTGCTGGACGAGCTGGAGGGGCTGACGGACGACGAGGTCCGCGCGCTGCTGGAGGCGGAGGCGCTGCATGGCTGAGCTGGACGCCCGCCTGGCCAGCCTGTCGCCGGAAAAGCGGAAGCTGCTGGAGCTGCGTCTGAAGATGGCGCGGGCGCAGGCCGCCGGCCCGGAGCTGGCGCCGCGCCCGCGCGACGGCCGCGCGCCGCCGCTCTCCTTCGCGCAGCAGCGGCTGTGGCTGCTGGACCGCATGGACCCTGGCGGCGCCGCCTACAACATGCCGCACCCGCTGCGGCTGCGCGGCCCGCTGGACGCGGCGGCGCTGGAGCGCGCGCTGCACGCCCTGCGCGCGCGGCACGAGGCGCTGCGCACCACCTTCGCGGAGGGGCCGGAGGGTCCCGTGCAGGTGGTGCACCCCCCCGCGGCCGTCCCCCTGCCGGCGACCGACCTGTCGCACCTGCCGCCGGAGGAGCGCGAGGCGGAGGTGCGGCGCCGGGTGACGGAGGACGCCAACACGGGCTTCGACCTGGTCGCGGGGCCGCTGCTGCGCGCGGAGCTGCTGCGGCTGGCGGCGGACGAGCACGTGCTGCTGCTGTGCATGCACCACATCGTCAGCGACGGGTGGAGCATGGGCGTGCTGGCGCGCGAGCTGGGGGCGCTGTACGCGGGCTACCGCGACGGCGGCCCGCCGCCGCTGCCGCCGCTGCCGGTGCAGTACCCGGACTTCGCGCTCTGGCAGCGCGAGCACCTGCGCGGCGAGGTGCTGGAGCGGCACCTGGACTTCTGGCGCCGCTCGCTGGCCGGCGCGCCCCCCGCGCTGGAGCTGCCCACGGACCGCCTGCGGCCCCCGGCGGAGAGCCACCGCGGCGCCACCGTCGTGCGCACCCTGCCCGCGGAGCTGGCCGGCCGCCTGCGCGAGCTGGCGCGCGCGGAGCACGCCACGCTCTTCACCGTCCTGCTCGCCGCCTACCGCATCGTCCTGGGCCGGCACGCGGGGCAGGACGACGTGGTGGTGGGCACGCCCGTGGCCAACCGCACGCGCACGGAGGTGGAGGGGCTGATCGGCTTCTTCGTCAACACGCTGGCGCTGCGCAATCCCGTGGACGCGCAGGCCACCTTCCGCGAGCTGCTGTCGCACGAGAAGACGGCGGTGCTGGCGGCGTTCCAGCACCAGGACCTGCCGTTCGAACGGGTGGTGGAGGAGCTGCGGCCCACGCGCGACCCCGCGCGCAACCCGCTGTTCCAGGCCATGCTCACGCTGCAGAACGCCCGCATGGAGGGCGTGGAGCTGGCCGGGCTGGAGGTGGCGCGCGAGCCGGTGGAGTACCACACGGCCAAGTTCGACCTGACCTTCGACATCTACGAGGAGGGCGACGCCGGGCCGCTGCGCATCGACGCGGAGTACGCGACGGACCTGTTCGACGCGTCCACCGTGGAGCGGCTGCTGGAGCACTTCGCGCAGGCGCTGGCGCGCGTGGTGGCCGACCCCGCCGCCCCGGTCTCCGCGCTGGAGATGGTGGGCGATGACGAACGCGCCGCGCTGGTCGGATGGGCGGTGACGCCGAGCGACTATCCGCGGGACGCGACGATCCACGGCCTGTTCGCGGAGCAGGCGCGGGCCACGCCGGACGCCGTCGCCCTGGAGTTCGGCGGCGGGACGCTGACCTACGCGGAGCTGGACGCGCGCGCGGAGCGGCTGGCGGGCGCGCTGCGGGCGGCGGGCGCGGGGCCGGAGGCGCGCATCGGCGTGGCGATGGAGCGCTCCCCGGAGCTGGTGGTGGCGCTGCTGGCGGCGCTCCGCGCGGGCGGGGCGTACGTGCCGCTGGACCCGTCGTATCCCGCGCCGCGGCTGGAGTTCATGGTGCGCGACGCGGGCGTGTCCATCCTCCTGGTGCGCGGCGATCCCCCCGCGGCGCTGGCCGGGTTCGCGGGGCCGGTGCTGCGCGCGGACCACGACCATCCCCCCGTCCCCATCGCCCCCGGAACGCTGGACGATCCGGAGGCGCTGGCGTACGTGGTCTACACCTCCGGCTCCACCGGCACACCCAAGGGCATCGGGGTGCCGCACCGGGGCGTGGTGCGGCTGGTGCGCGGGACGGACTACGCGCAGCTCACGCCGGCGGACCGCGTGGCGCAGCTTTCCAACGCCAGCTTCGACGCGCTGACCTGGGAGGTGTGGGGCGCGCTGCTGAACGGCGGCGCGCTGGTGGGCATCGACCGCGACACGGCGCTGGACCCCGCGTCGCTGGCGGCGGCCCTGCGCGGGCGCGGGGTGACGGCGGCGTTCCTGACCACGGCGCTGTTCAACCAGATGGCGCGCGAGGCGCCGGACGGCCTGCGCGCGCCGCGCCACCTGCTGTTCGGCGGCGAGGCGGCGGACCCGGCCTCCGTGCGCGCGGCGGTGCGGGCGGGCGGGCCGGAGCGGCTGCTGAACGCGTACGGTCCCACGGAGAGCACCACCTTCGCCACCTGGCTGCGGGTGGAAGCGGTGGCGGAAGACGCGCCGTCGGTGCCCATCGGCCGGCCCATCGCCGGGACCACGGCGCACGTGCTGGACGCGGCCCTGCGCCCCGCCGGCATCGGCGTGCCCGGCGAGCTGTTCCTGGGCGGCGACGGCATTGCCCGCGGCTACCTGGGCCGGCCGGGGCTGACGGCGGAGCGCTTCGTCCCCGATCCCTTCTCCCCGGAGCCCGGCGCGCGCCTCTACCGCACGGGCGATCTCGTCCGCTGGCGCGAGGACGCGACCATCGAGTTCCTGGGCCGCGCGGACCAGCAGGTCAAGATCCGCGGCTTCCGCATCGAGCCGGGGGAGATCGAGGCCGCGCTGCGCGGGCACCGCACCGTGGGCGACGCGGCCGTCGTGGCCCGCGGCGAGGGGGCGGACCGGCGGCTGGTGGCGTACGTCACGCCGGCCGACGGCCAGCGCCCGGACGGGGCGGCGCTGCGCGAGGGGCTGCGCGGGCGGCTGCCGGAGCACATGGTGCCGGCCGCGTTCGTGGTGCTGGACGCCATCCCCCTGACCCCCAACGGCAAGGTGGACCGCCGCGCGCTGCCGGAGCCGGAGGCGGCGTCCGCGGAGGGGTACGCGCCCCCGCGCACGGCGGCGGAGCACGCGCTGGCGGCCATCTGGCGCGACGTGCTGAAGGTGGAGCGCGCGGGCATCGACGACGACTTCTTCCAGCTCGGCGGGCACTCGCTGCTGGCCACGCAGGTGGTCTCGCGCATCCGCCAGCAGCTGGGCCGCGAGGTGCCGCTGCGCGCGGTGTTCGAGGCGGCCACCATCCGCGCGCTGGCGGAGCGCGTGGCCGCCGCGGCGCGCGAGGCGGCGCCCGCGCCCCGGGCCGCGGAAGAGCAGGGCGGGGACGAGGTTCCGCTCTCCTTTGCCCAGGAGCGGATGTGGTTCCTGGACCGGCTGGAGCCGGGCAGCGGCGCCTACAACATGCCGGTGACGTTCGAGGCGCACGGCCGGCTGGACCCGGAGGCGCTGCGTGGCGCGCTGGAGGACGTGGTGGCGCGGCACGCCGCGCTGCGCGCCCGCTTCGGCGAGCGCGAGGGGCGGCCGGTGCAGTCCATCGACCCGCCCGGGCCGTTCGATCTGCCGGTGGAGGACGCGCCGGACCGCGCCGCCGCGCTGCGCCGCGTGGAGGACGAGATGTGGCGGCCGTTCGACCTGGAGCGCGGGCCGCTGGTGCGCGCGCTGGCCGTGCGCATCACCCCCGAGCACTGGCTGGTGCACCTGAACATGCACCACGTGGTCAGCGACGGCTGGTCGTTCGGCATCCTCTTCGACGAGCTGTCCGCGCTGTACGCGGCCCGGCTGCGCGGCGAGCGGGCGCAGCTCCCCCCGCCGCCGCTGGCG
>DASTLD010000616.1:0-5179 GCA_035715345.1 Longimicrobium sp. | reverse complement strand
CCGCGTCAGGTACGCCGACGCCGCCCCCGGCGCGCGCGCGCCCTCGCGCTGGGCGCCGCGCAGGCTCTCCAGCAGCTCGATGACGCGCGCGGTGCCGTCGCCGCTGGCGGCGGCGCCGTCCAGCGCGCGGCGCAGCGTGCCCTTGAGCCGGTCCGGCGTGTACGGCTTGAGCAGGTAGTCCAGCGCGTGCACCTCGAACGCCTTGATGGCGTAGCGGTCGTACGCGGTCACGAACACCACCTGCGGCAGCCCCTCCGCCTCCAGCTCGCGCAGCACGCCGAACCCGTCCAGCTCCGGCATCTGCACGTCCAGGAACAGCAGCCCCGGCCGGTGCTCGCGCACCGCCCTGACCGCCTCGCGGCCGTTGGGGCACACGGCCACGACCTCCACCTCCGGCTCCGCCTCCAGCAGCCGCACCAGCCGCCGGCGCGCCAGCGGCTCGTCGTCCACCACCACCGCCGTGAGCGTCATGCCGCCACCCCCGCCAGCGGCCGCCGGCGCGGCGGCTCCGGCTGCTCGTCGCTGGGAATGTAGGGGATCTCCACCACCACCCGCGTGCCGCCGCCCGGCGCGGGCCCCACCTCGAAGCGGTGCGCGTCGCAGTAGAGCTGGCGCAGCCGCGTGCGCGTGTTGCCGATGCCCACGCGCTCCCGCCGCTGCTCCGGCGGCGGCAGCCCCAGCCCGTCGTCGCGCACCTCCAGCCGCAGCCACCCCTCGTGCACGCGCCCGGTGATGGTCAGCGTCCCCGGCCGCGCGGTGGGGGCCAGGCCGTGGCGGATGGCGTTCTCCACCAGCGGCTGCAGCAGCAGCGTGGGCATCAGGGCCTGCGCCGCCTCCGGCTGGATCTCGACCTTCACCGACAGCCGGTCCTGGAAGCGGGTGCGCTCGATGTCCAGGTAGGCGCCCAGGAACGCCATCTCCCGCTCCAGCGTCACCTCCTGCCGCCCCGCGCCGTCCACCGTCATGCGCAGCAGGTCGCCCAGCCGCGCGATCATCTGCTCCGCCGCGCGCGGGTCGCTGTGCACCAGCTCGCTGATGGAGTTGAGCGTGTTGAACAGGAAGTGCGGGTGGATCTGCATCTCCAGCGCGCGCAGGTGCGCCCGGGCCAGCTGCGTCTCCAGCTGCGACGCGCGCAGCTCGCGGTCGCGGAAGCCCCGGTAGTACTCCACCGCGTAGCATCCCGCCACGGTGCAGCCGTAGGCCAGGACGTTGTTGGGCAGGCCGATGAAGAAGTAGCGGGGCCAGAACGGCCCGGTGATGAACGTGAAGGTGGCCACGCCGAAGTTGATGAGCGTGCTGGCGCTGCACAGCACCGCCGCAACCGCCAGGTGCACCACGAGCGACGACGGCAGCCGCCCGGGGCGCAGGGGAAAGCGGCGGGAGACGCCGAAGATCAGCGGGGTGAACAGGGTCCAGACGAGCACGTCGATGGACGACTCGATCGCGGCCCGCAGCCACACCTGGTCCCAGGTGATCTTGGGGTCGATGGCGGTGGCGTAGTTGATGTACGAGCGCACGTAGAACAGGAGCGCCACGGCGCCCCAGACCACGAAGCCCAGCCCCATCTCCCGCCGCGTCTGCCGCCAGTCGATCATCCGTTCGTCCCACCCGCGAGGTGTCTCCGCTGCGCTCTCCGTATACCGCCAATCTAAGCCATTCCGCGCGCCCCGCCTACACTTTTCACCGCTCGTCACCGGCGCTTTCCGCCCGTCCCGGCCTCCGACCGCTCGTCCCGCGGAATCGCCGCTCGTCCCAGGCCCGTTCCACCCGCGCCGCGGCGCCGGTACGCTCCATCCGCGCGTCGGGGGCCGACCGCACGGCCGCGGCGGGCGCGGGATGCTGGCGTTCCGGAGGGGTGGATGCTAAAATCTTACCCTCTCCGAGAGATGGAGGCTCCACGTCTCCGGAGCGCCCGCATCCCCGCACCCGTCCGGCCGGACTCCCGCCCACGCGCGCTCGATGATCCCGGCCACCCTTCCCGGAACCCGATGACCCACACGACGATCTCGCGGACCGTGCCGGCCGCCCTGCTGGCCCTGGCCGCGTCCGCTCTTTCCCTGCGCGCGCAGGCGCCCGCGCCCGTGCGCGAGGGCCCGCTGCCGCTGGAGGCGCCGCGCGTGGTGCGCGCCGCGCCCGCCTCCGCCATGCGCATCGACGGCCGCCTGGACGAGGCCGCCTGGGCGCAGGCCGGCCTGGCGACCGACTTCGTGCAGCGCACGCCCACGCCCGGCGCCGCCGCCAGCGAGCGCACGGAGGTGCGCGTGCTGTACGACGCCGGCGCCATCTACGTGGGCGCGCGCATGTTTGACCCGCACCCGGACTCGCTGGCCGCTCCGCTGGCCCGCCGCGACGAGCCGCTGCCCAACAGCGAGTGGTTCAACGTGGTGCTGGACAGCTACCACGACCGCCGCACCGCCTTCCGCTTCGGTGTGAACCCCGCCGGGCTGCGGCGCGACGTCTACCACTCCAACGACGGACAGGGAGAGGACGCCGGCTGGGACGCGGTGTGGGAGGTGGCGACGACCATCGACTCCGCCGGGTGGACCGCGGAGTTCCGCATCCCCCTGTCGCAGCTCCGCTTCAACGCGCGCGCGGACGGCGGCGAGCAGACGTGGGGCGCCACCTTCTTCCGCTACATCGCCCGGCGCGACGAGTGGTCGCACTGGGCGCCGTGGCTGCCGGAGCACGCGGGCTTCGTCTCCCGCTTCGGCGAGCTGCAGGGCCTGCGCGGGCTGCGGGCGCCGCGCCGGCTGGAGCTGCTGCCCTACACCAGCGCGCGCCTGGACCGCCGCCCCGCGCCCGGCTCGCCCGGCGACCCGTTCTACCACGCCAACGACGTGGGCGGCGCGGTGGGGCTGGACGTCAAGCTGGGCGTCACCAGCGGGCTGACGCTGACCGGCACCGTCAACCCCGACTTCGGGCAGGTGGAGCTGGACCCCGCGGTGGTCAACCTGACCGCGTTCGAGACCCAGTTCGCCGAGCGGCGGCCGTTCTTCGTGGAGGGCGCGGACATCTTCCGCTTCGGGCAGCCGGTGGCGTACAACCGCTACGGCGCGCCGGAGTTCTTCTATTCGCGCCGCATCGGCCGGGCGCCGCAGGTGCCGCTGGGTTCGGGCGATGCCGGCTGGGTGGACCAGCCGGAGCAGTCCACCATCCTGGCCGCCGCCAAGCTGAGCGGGCAGGTGGGCGGCGGCTGGAGCGTGGGGGTGATGGACGCGCTCACGCAGCGCGAGGACGGCCGCTGGGAGACGACGGGCGGCGAGCGGGGCACGTACCCCGTGGAGCCGCTCAGCAACTACTTCGTGGGCCGCGTGCGCCGCGACCTGAACGGCGGCGCCAGCACGGTGGGCGCGCTGCTCACCTCCACCTACCGTGACCTGGCGCACCCCGGGCTGGAGGGCGTGCTGCGCGGCAACGCCGCGGTGGGGGGCATCGACTTCGAGCACTCGTGGGCGCGGCGGCTGTGGACGGTCAGCGGCTACGTGGCCGGCAGCCGCGTGGGCGGCAGTGAGGGCGCGCTGCTGCGCACGCAGACGTCCAGCGGGCGCTACTTCCAGCGGCCGGACGCGGAGCACCTGGAGCTGGACCCGGAGCGCACCAGCCTGGGCGGGCACGCGGCCGCTCTGGCGCTCAACCGCAGCGGCGACTGGGACATGTCCGTGGAGCTGCGCGACGTGAGCCCCGGCTTCGAGCTGAACGACCTGGGCTTTGCGCGGCGGGCGGACTTCCGCTCCATCGCCACCTTCCTGGGCCACCGCCACAACCGGCCCACGAAGCACGTACGCCAGTGGACGGCCGCCACCTGGACCACGCTGGCCTGGAACCAGGGCGGCGACCGCATCAGCACCGAGCTGGGCGGCAGCGCCTTCGTGATGCTGCCCAACCTGTGGCACGGCGGCGTGGAGCTGGGCGTGTCGCCGGAGGTCAAGGACGACCGGCTGACCTGGGGCGGCCCCCTGGCCGCGCGCCCCGCGTCGTGGAGCGGCGGCGCGTGGTTCAACTCCGACCAGCGCAGATCCCTGTCGTTCGGCGGCGGCTGGTTCATGGGCGGCGACAGGAACGGGGGATGGAGCCGCAGCGGCAACTTCAGCGTGGCGCTGCGGCCCAGCCCCTCGCTGCAGGTGCGGGTGGGGCCGTCGCTGAGCCGCGTGCGCGACGCGGCGCAGTACCTGGCCACGGTGGAGGATGAAGACGCGGCGGAGACGTTCGGCGCGCGCTACCTGTTCGCGCGGCTGGACCAGACCACCTTCTCGCTGGACACGCGGGTGGACTGGACGTTCACGCCCACGCTGAGCCTGCAGGTGTTCGCGCAGCCGTTCGTGGCGGCGGGCAGCTACGGCGAGTTCAAGGAGTTCCGCACTCCCGGCCGCGCGGAGTACGACGTGTACGGCCGCGACCGCGGCACCGTGTGCACGGTGGAGGGCGGCTACGTGATCCACCCGGTGCAGCAGGTGGACTGCGCGGAGGCCGCGGGCGGCATCGACGTGCCGCGGCCGGACTTCACGGTGCGCAGCCTGCGCGGCAACGCCGTGGTGCGCTGGGAGTACCGCCCCGGCTCCACGCTCTTCTTCGTGTGGCAGCAGGAGCGTGCGGGCGCGGGCGCCTCCGGCGTCTTCCACGCGGACGACGTCGGCCGCCTCTTCCGCGAGCCCGCCCGGAACGTGTTCCTGGTCAAAGCGACGTACTGGATCGGGTAGGGAAGTGCGGGAGTGCGGGAGTGCGGGAGTGCGGGAGTGCGTGAGTGCTGGGGTGGAGGGGGATGAGGTCTGCGCGGAGCCCCCACCCCCCGGCCCCCTCCCCCCGCGCCCGCTCGACCCCGGTGTTTCTCCGAGGCTGTCGCACGAGGCGCGTGGAGAGGGGGAGACCTGAAACGCGCCCTGACGGGCCTCGCGCGCAGGCCCACAACCCTCCCCCAGACTTGGGGGAGGGTGCGAGCCTACGCGAGCGGGTGGGGGCGCCGCCCTCGCGCCGCCGCCCGCAACGCGCACCGATGCTCGCGTGCAGTCCGCGCAGGCGGACTTCGTGTAGTCTCAGGCGCGGTTTCAACCGCCGGCCGGATGGTCGCGCCGCTGTACGAATCCTGGCGCGGGAGATCACCGTCGCGATGCCTGCATGGCACGGAGATGACTGGTCGCGCCGCCCAACCCTCCCCCAGACTTGGGGGAGGGTGCGAGCCTAA